>NZ_BAAGDE010000041.1:0-58361 GCF_054660795.1 Mycobacterium sp. MUNTM1 | reverse complement strand
GACAAGAGAGGCACCCACCCCCACGCCCAGCTGAGCGCCCCCAACGCGGCGATCGCGGGCACCCGGGCCCGCACCGGCAGGCGGCGGGCCAGCAGCGCGAGGAGCGGCAGCGCCAGGTAGAAGCTGACCTCGACGGACAGGCTCCACATCTGGGTCAGCCCGCCGGTCAGCGTCAGCGGCACGTAGATCTGGGTGAGCGTCAGGTTGGCCAGCCACACCGTCAGGCTGGCGTGGTCGGCGTCGGGCAACAGGGTCAGGATCACGACGACGGCCACCACATAGGCGGGCATGATGCGGACCACCCGCGACCGCAGGTAGTGGCCGGTGCGCGGGCGCGGTGCCAGATCCCTTGCCGCCGCGGCATGCCCGCGCCACAGCAGAAAACCCGACAGCGCGAAGAACACCGCCACGGCCAGGTCGAAGCGGCCGAACAACCTGCCGGTGGCACCGCTGGAGTGCCGGGTCTGGAACGCGACGTGCGTGACCACCACACCCGTGGCCGCGCAGGCACGCATGCCTTCCACGGCCGGCAGGAAGCTGCGGATCCCGCCCACCCGCTGGTCATCGCTCACCACCACAGTTTGCCTGTGATGGGTCGACGGGCGAATGGGCACACCCGGAGGACCCGTCCGCGCGAGCGACAGGTTCGTAAGTCGCCGCCTTACTTTGTGCTGTTAGGGTCAAACGAGTTTGCCCCGGGCAGCTCGCTCGGGTCGGGTCGCGGCTGATGAAGCAAGGAATTGAGGAGGGCACAGCGACGTGAACCGAGCAGTCATGTTGCGGTTCGCCGCATGCGGGATCATCGGACTCGGAGCTGCCCTGCTAATCGCCGCGCTGCTTTTGACGACGTACACCACCAGCAGGATCACCAAGGTCCCCCTGGACGTCGACGCCACGCTGATCAGTGACGGCACCGGGACCGCACTCGACTCCGCGTCGCTGTCGACCGACCACGTCGTCGTCAACCAGAACGTGCCGCTGGTCTCCCAGCAGCAGATCAGCGTCGAATCGCCCGCCAACGCCGACGTGGTCACGCTCCAGGTCGGAAGTTCGTTGCGGCGCACCGACAAGCAGAAGGACAGCGGGCTGCTGTTGGCGATCGTGGACACCGTCACGCTCAACCGCAAGACCGCGCTGGCCGTCTCCGACGACACCCACGCCGGCGGCTCGGTGCAGAAACCACGCGCGGTCAACGACGAGAACCCGCCCACCGCGATGCCGCTGCGGCACGACGGGCTGTCCTACCGGTTCCCGTTCCACACCGAGAAGAAGACCTACCCCTATTTCGATCCGATCGCGCAGAAGGCGTTCGACGTCAACTACGACACCCAGGAAGACGTCAACGGGCTGACCACGTACAAGTTCACCCAGAACATCGGCTTCAACGCCGACGGCAAGCTGGTGGCGCCGGTGGCCTACCCGTCACTGCTGGCGGGCAACGAGGACGCCAAGCAGACCACGTCGGCGTCGATGTGGGGGGTCCAGGGCGGCGACCCGAACGAGCAGATCACCATGACCCGCTACTACGCGGCGCAGCGCACGTTCTGGGTGGACCCGGTGTCGGGCACCATCGTCAAGCAGACCGAGCACGCCGACCACTACTTCGCCCGTGATCCGCTCAAGCCGGAACTCACACTGGCCGACTACAAGGTCACCTCGAACGAAGACACCGTCGAGTCCCAGATCAACGCGGCCCGCGACGAGCGCGACCGGCTGGCGCTGTGGTCGCGGGTGCTGCCGATCACGTTCACCGCGGTCGGCCTGATCGCGCTGATCGGCGGTGGGCTGCTCGCCTCGTTCAGCCTGCGCAGCGAGAGCGCGCTGACCGACCCCGGCCTGGACCGGGGCGACCAGGACTTCTTCGGCCGCAGCGGTCTCGAGGAACCCGTACCCGGCGCCGAAGCCGAGACCGAGAAGCTGCCCACCCAGCGTCCCGAGGCCGGTCAGGAGTCCGGTCCACCCGGCTCCGACCCGCCCGGACCGGACGAGCCCACCGAGGCGGGGCCGACCGAACACAATCCGCCCGGCCAGCACGACCGGGAATAGCCCGGCCCGGATGCGTTAACCGTGCGCTGGACCCGACCCGGGTACGCACTGGTCTTGGCGCTGCTGGTGGTCGGGCCGCTCCTGGCACCCGGGTACCTGCTGCTGCGTGACGCGGTGTCGACGCCGCGGTCCTACCTGTCCGACACCGCGCTGGGGCTGACGTCGGCGCCGCGCGCCACCCCCCAGGATTTCGCGGTGGCGCTGGCCTCCCATCTGGTCGACGGCGGCGTGGTGGTGAAGACCCTGCTGGTGCTCGGATTGTGGCTGGCGGGGTGGGGCGCGGCCCGGCTGACCGCCGTCGCGCTGCCGCGCGCGGGCGCGCCCGGCCAGTTCGTGGCCACCACCGTGGCGATCTGGAATCCCTATGTCGCGGAACGGCTTCTGCAGGGTCATTGGAGCCTGCTGGTCGGCTACGGCTGCCTGCCCTGGGTGGCCACGGCCATGCTGACGCTGCGGACGACCCGCTTCAGGGCGGGCCGGTTTGCGTTTTTCGGGCTGGCGTTCTGGATCGCGCTGGCCGGGCTGACCCCGACCGGGCTGCTGCTGGCCGCGACGGTGGCGCTGGTGTGCGTGGCGGTGCCGGGCGCCGGCGCCGCGCGCGGCTGGTGCGCGGCGGGCGCGTTGGGCGCCGCGCTGGTCGCGGCGCTGCCGTGGCTGACGGCGTCGGCGACGGGCTCGTCGCTGACCGCCCACACGGCGGCCAACCGGCTGGGGGTGGAGGCGTTCGCTCCCCGCGCCGAGCCCGGGCTGGGGACCCTGGCCAGCCTGGCCAGCCTCGGCGGCATCTGGAACGGCGACGCCGTACCCGGTTCGCGCACCACGCTTTTCGCGGTCGCTTCGGCAGTGGTGCTGCTGGGCGTGGTGGCGGTGGGTCTGCCGACGGTCGCCCGGCGCCCGGCGGCGGTACCGCTGCTGGTGCTGGCGGCGGTGGCGGTGCTGGCTCCGGCAGCGCTGGCGACCGGCCCGGGTCTGCGGCTGCTGAGCGCGGTGGTCGACACGATGCCTGGCTTCGGGGTGCTGCGCGACGGGCAGAAGTGGGTGGCGCTGGCGATGCCGGGCTACGCGCTGGCGGGGGCCGGCGCGGCGGTGACGCTGCGCCGGTGGCTGCGACTGTCCGGGACCGCCGTCCCGGCGCTGGTCTGCTGCCTGGTGCTGCTGCTGGCGCTGCCCGACCTGGCGTGGGGCGTGTTCGGCAAGGTGGCGCCGGTGCGCTATCCGCGCGGCTGGACCGCCGTCGCCGCCGCGATCAACGCCCAGCCGGCGACCGTGGCGGTGTTGCCCGCCGGCACCATGCGGCTGTTCTCCTGGTCGGGTCCCGCACCGGTGCTGGACCCGCTGCCCCGCTGGGTGCGCGCCGACGTGCTGAGCACCGGAGACCTGGTGATCTCGGGGACCACCATCGCCGGGGAGGGCGCACACGCCCGCGCGGTGCAGGAGCTCCTGCTGACCGGGCCCGATCCGGCGGCGCTGGCCGCGGCCGGGGTGGGCTGGCTGGTGGTCGAATCCGACAGCGCCGGCGACATGGGCGCGGCCGCGCGCACCCTGGGCGCGCTGGCCCCGGTCTATCGGGATCGCGAGATCGCGCTGTATCGGATCGGCGGGCACACCGCCGGGGTGGCCGCCGGGCGGCGGACCGCCACGACGGCCGCGCACCTGGCGTGGCTGGCGATGCTGATCGGCGGCGGCGCCGGCGCGGTGATCGGCGCGTGGCGGCGCCGCGCCCGCTCAGCCCCGCCCGGTGACTAGCCCGCTGACCGTGCGGCCGGCGTGCACCGCTTCCAGCACGCCGCACATCGCGTCGGCGCTCTGCGTCCAGGAGAATTCCCCGCTGCGGGTGTGTGCCTTGGCGCCGAGTTGCTCGCGCAGCACCGGATCGGCGAGCAGTTCTTCGAGCCGATCCACCAGCTCGGCGTGGCTGTCCACCAAGATCCCGGTCACCTCGTCGACGATCGAGTCCGACAGGCCACCCGAGGACCGGTAGCCGATGGTCGGCACCCGATGCTGGGCGGCCTCGACGACGGCCAGGCCCCAGCCCTCCTTGCGTGACGGCAGCAGGTGCACCCACGCCCCTTGCAGGACATGGTGTTTGGTCACGTCGTCGACGTGACCGTGAAACGTCACCGCCGAACCGATGCCGAGCCGCTGCACGTGCTCGACGAGCCGCTCGCGCCACCAGCCGTCGCCGACGATGTCCAGGTGCAGGCCGGGTGTCCGCGGCAGCAGCCGCGCGACCGCCTCCAGGGCGTCCTCGATCTGCTTGTGCGGTACCAGCCGCGACAGCACCACCACCCGCGGCGCGGCCGACCGCGGGCCCGACAACGACTGTGCCGGCGCCCGATCCAGGCCGTTGCGCACCACCGCGATCTGGGCGCCGTCGACGCCCAGGGTGACCAGGTCGCGCGCGGACGGCAGCGACACCGTGACGTACTGGTTGTGCCGGTTCACCCGCGGCGACAGCGTCGACTCCACGAACCAGCCGAGCCGTCCGAGCACCGGCCCGGCCACCGGCCACTGCTCGCGGTGGCAGTGGTGCACCAGCACCACCACCCGGCGGCCGTAGACCAGCCGGGCCAGGAAGGGCAGGCCGTTCTGGGTGTCGACGACCACGTCGGGCCGCACTTTTCGCAGCGGCCCCAGCCCCAGCCGGGCCGCGGCCATCGCCAGCAGCGCGAAGATGTAGACCGTGTAGCGGCCCCCGGCACGGGTGATCCGCACGCCGTCGACGACCTCGCGGCGCGATGCGCCGGGATAGCGGGCGGTGCGCAGTGTGACGGCGATTCCCGATGCTGCCAGCTGCGCGCCGATGCGCTGCAGATAGGCTTCGCTGCCGCCGCCCTGCGGGTGCCCGGTATCGCGCCAGCACAGCAGCAGCACGGAGCGCACGGAAGACATCAAGCGTCAGCCTAACCGGCGACGATCTGCACCGGGCAGCGCTACACATCCGTAGGGTGTGGCCGGTGGCGGCCACCGAGATCTTCGCGCGCCGGGCGACGCTGGCCCGCTCGGTGCGGCTGCTGTCGGAATTTCGCTACGAGCAGCCGGATCCGGCCCGCTTCTACGGCGCCCTGGCGGCCGACACCGCGGCCATGGTGAGCGACCTGTGGCGGGCCGCCCGCGGCGAGCCTCTGTCCGGCCGCACGCTTCTCGACGTCGGCGGCGGGCCGGGTTACTTCGCGGCGGCCTTCACCGACGCCGGCGTCCGCTACGTCGGCGTCGAGCCCGACCCCAGCGAGATGCACGCCGCCGGGCCCACCGTCGCCGGCGGAGCCGGGACCTTCGTGCGCGCGTCGGGGATGGCGCTGCCGTTCGCCGACGTCTCGGTGGACATCTGCCTGTCGTCCAACGTCGCCGAGCACGTGCCGCGACCCTGGCAGCTCGGCGCCGAGATGCTGCGGGTGACCAAGCCGGGCGGGCTGGCCGTGCTGTCCTACACCGTGTGGTTGGGGCCCTTCGGCGGCCACGAGATGGGCCTGACGCACTACCTCGGCGGCGCCCGTGCCGCCGCCCGCTACGCCCGCAAGCACGGCCATCCGGCCAAAAACCACTACGGGTCGTCGTTGTTCGCGGTGTCGGCGGCCGCGGGCCTGGACTGGGCCGCGAGTACCGGGGCGCTGGTGGCCGCATTTCCCCGCTACCACCCGCGATGGGCGTGGTGGCTGACCGGCGTGCCGGTGCTGCGCGAGTTCCTGGTGAGCAATCTGGTGCTGGTCCTGCAACCCCAATAGTGGAACGTGTTCTCGTTTTGCGTCGGCTTATGTAGGGTGGCGCCATGCCCGCCGGCGACGATGCAGAGCGGAGCGATGAGGAGGAGCGGCGGAACATGACCGAGATCAAGACCGAATACGACAAGCTTTTCATCGGCGGCAAGTGGACGGAGCCGTCGACCTCTGAGGTGATCGAGGTGCGCTGTCCGGCCACCGGCGAGTACTTCGGCAAGGCACCGCTGGCCGCGGCCGCGGACGTCGACGCCGCGGTCGCCGCGGCGCGCGCCGCGTTCGACAACGGCCCCTGGCCCACGACGCCGCCTAAGGAACGCGCGGCCGTGATCGCCAACGCGGTCAAGCTGATGGAGGAGCGCAAGGAACTGCTGAGCGCGCTGCTCGCCGGGGAGACCGGCCAGCCGCCGACCACCATCGAGACGATGCACTGGATGGGGTCGATGGGCGCGATGAACTTCTTCGCCGGCCCGGCCGTCGACCAGGTCAAGTGGCGCGAGATCCGCAACGGTTCCTACGGCCAGACCATCGTGCACCGCGAGCCGATCGGCGTGGTCGGCGCGATCGTCGCCTGGAACGTGCCGCTGTTCCTGGCGGTCAACAAGCTGGGCCCGGCGCTGCTGGCCGGCTGCACCGTGGTGCTCAAGCCGGCCGCCGAAACCCCGTTGACCACAAACGCTTTGGCGGAGATCTTCGCCGAGGCCGGCCTGCCCGAGGGTGTGCTGTCGGTGGTGCCCGGCGGCGTCGAGACCGGCCAGGCGCTGACCTCCAACCCGGACGTCGACCTGTTCACGTTCACCGGCAGCTCCGGCGTCGGCAAGGAGATCGGCCGTCGCGCCGCGGAAATGCTCAAGCCGTGCACGCTGGAGCTCGGTGGAAAGTCGGCGGCCATCATTCTCGAGGACGTCGACCTGGCCTCGGCGATCCCGATGCTGGTGTTCTCCGGGATCATGAACACCGGGCAGGCCTGCGTGGGCCAGACCCGCATCCTGGCGCCCCGCTCGCGCTATGACGAAATCGTCAATGCCGTAAGCGAATTCGTGCAGGCCCTGCCGGTCGGGCCGCCGTCGGACCCGGCCGCACAGATCGGCTCGCTGATCTCGGAGAAACAGCGCGCCCGCGTCGAGGGTTACATCGCCAAGGGCATCGAGGAAGGCGCCCGGCTGGTGTGCGGGGGCGGCCGTCCCGAGGGCCTGGACAACGGGTTCTTCGTCCAGCCCACGGTTTTCGCCGATGTCGACAACAAGATGACGATCGCCCAGGAGGAGATCTTCGGGCCGGTGCTGAGCATCATCCCGTTCGACACCGAGGAGGACGCGATCAAGATCGCCAACGACTCGGCCTACGGCCTGGCCGGCAGCGTGTGGACCACCGACATCCCCAAGGGCATTGCGATCTCGGAGAAGATCCGCACCGGGACCTACGCCATCAACTGGTACGCCTTCGATCCGTGCTGCCCGTTCGGCGGCTACAAGAACTCCGGCATCGGCCGCGAGAACGGGCCGGAGGGCGTCGAGCACTTCACGCAGCAGAAGAGCGTGCTGATGCCGATGGGCTACACCGTCGAGAGCTGAGGTTTTCTCGCCTTCCCACGCCGAGCGTCGCGCTGGCATGACGCTCGGCGTCCGGCGCCACGCCGGCGTGACGCTCGGGGGTTGGCGGCTAGCAAAGTTCAACCGTTCGGATGAGTCGGCGCGGGCGGCATAGCTGATTTATTGAGCACGTGGGTACACCGGGTCGGCTGAGGGTCGCCACCGATGCTTAAGGTCGGGCTGGCCGAACTGCCGCTGCACACTCGCCTGTCGCCCACGGCGTTGATGAGGGCGAGTTATCTGACCGCCGTCGCCGCCCGGCTGGATTCGTTCTGGATACCCGACCATCTGAACAGTCTGTTTCCCCGCTCGGTGATGACGCCGAAGTACGTCGGGGCCGCCCGCCTGGCGCCCAAGACCGACGCGCTGCTGGAGCCGTGGACGGTGCTCGGGCATTTCGCCGCGCGAAACCGGCTCGGCCGCTTGCGACTCGGCACCGGAGTCACCGACACCGGCCGGCGCAACCCGGCCGTCACCGCGCAGGCAGCGGCGACGCTGCATCTGCTCACCCGCGGCCGCGCCATCCTGGGGATCGGCACCGGCGAGCGGGAAGGCAACGAGCCCTACGGGGTGGACTGGTCGCAGCCGGTGGCCCGGTTCGAGGAGGCCATGGCGACCATCCGGGCGCTGTGGGACTCCGGCGGCGAGCTCGTCACCCGCGACTCCCCATTCTTTCCGTTGCGCGACGCGGTCTTCGATCTGCCGCCGTACCGGGGCAAGTGGCCCGAGATCTGGGTGGCCTCACATGGGCCGCGGATGCTGCGCGCCACCGGCCGGTACGCCGACGCCTGGTTCCCCGGTTTCATCATGCGGCCCAAGGAATACGCGGCCGCCCTCGAACAGGTCAGGACGGCCGCCTCCGACGCCTGCCGCGATCCCGCGTCGATCACCGCCGCCGGCTGGAAGTTCGTCGTCACCGGCAACAGCCGCGACCAGGTGGACGAGGCGCTGAGTTCGGACGTCATGAAGGTGTTCGCCCTCAACGTCTCCGCCGACAACTGGGCGCGCCACGGCGCCAGCCATCCGCTCGGGAACGACTTCACCGGCGCGCAGGACCTCGTTCCGCAGACGCTCGACGAGCAGACCGCGATCTCCTCCACCGCCCACGTGCCCCTCTCCTTGATGAAGGAGTGCATCCTGAGCGGAACCCCCGACGACGTCATCGACCAGGCGGCCGAGTGGCGCGACCACGGCATGCAATACCCGGTGATCTGTCACGTCAGCGTGCTGCAGCCGAGCCTTCGCCGCGGTCTCGCGGCCACCACGCCGTTCATGCGGGTGCTGCACAAACTGCGCAGGTTGTGAAAGCCGAAGGGGCGCAACGCCGTGACCGATCAACCCATGCCGGAACGTTCGGATCCCTTGGTCGCGGGCGCCCTCGAGCTGATCGACAAGGGCACGTGCACCGCCGGCCGAGGTTTGTGAGGCTTGTCGGTTACCGACCCACGAAGCGGGCCAGCCGGCGTTCGACGAACGACTGCACACCCTCGGCGGCGTCCTGGCTGGCGAAGAGTTCGGCGACGGCGGGGCGCAGCCGCTCCACGGCGGCGGCGTCCCCGCGCTCGACCGCCAGGTGGGCTGAGGCCAGCGTCGCCCGCACGCCCAGCGGCGCGGCGCGATCGGCGATGGTGTGCGCGATGTCGCGAGCCCGGGCCAGACCCGCCGCGGGGTCCTCGGCCACCTCCTGGACCAGCCCGATGCGGTGCGCCTCGGCCGCGTCGAACTCGTCGCCGGTGAGCAGCCAGCGCATGGCGTTGCCCCAGCCGGCGGCCCTGGGCAGCCGGATCGTCGCGCCGCCGAACGGATAGATCCCGCGCTGCACCTCCAACTGGGTGAACCTGCTACCGGTCGCGGCGATGCGGATGTCGGCGGCCAACAGCAGTTCGATGCCCAGCGTCATGCACCAACCGTGCGCCACGGCGACCAGCGGCGTGGTCCAGGCGCCGTCGAGGCGCCAGGGATCTTCGCCGTCGTTTGGGAAGGACAGCTCCCCGCGGGCGATGCCGGGACCGACATCGACGAGGTCAAGACCGGCGGTGAAGTGGTCGCCATGCGCGAACAGCACGCCGGCCCGCACCGACGGGTCGGACTCCAGCACGCCGTAGGCGCGGGACAGGTCGGCCAGCATCGTCCGGTCGAAGGCGTTGCGCTTGTGCGGCCGGTTCAGGCCGATGAGCAGGACATCGCCGTCGCGCTGCAGCGACACGGTGTCCAGATCCGGTAGGGCGGGCGGCGAGGCATCGGGATGGTTGACCATCCGCTCAGTGAAGCGAAGTTGTAGAGATTATGCAATAGAGCATAATTTTGCTCAGTTTACGCGGCCGTAAGTGCGGTTCCTCGCCGAGTCCACCGCCGTTTTGTGCGGCGTACGTCACACTTTGCCTGAGAAATTGCTTAATTTACGGATGTCTTATATGGTTCATAGCATAATCAAGGGCCGTACATAGGCCGGGAGAACACCATGTGGATCATCGAGCTCAACGTCGCCGGCTATCAATTCACCCGCGAAATGCCAGACTTGCGGCGCCGCACCTTCCGCTTCAGCCCACGTCACATGCACTGGCCGGCGTTGCGGCACTCGCACGCTGCATGACCCCGGCCATGGGAAGTACGCCCACGCCGACGATCGGTGCGGCAGCGCCGGAGCAAGCCCCGGCGAAACGCGGGGGCACCCGGACGAAAATGCTGGCCAGCGCCGCCGAGGTGATGCGTGAGCGCGGAGCGGCGGGCGTCACCATCGACGCGGTACTCGCCCGCAGCGGCGCCCCGCGCGGCTCGGTGTACTACCACTTTCCCGACGGACGCAACCAGATCCTGACCGAAGCGCTGCGCTACTCCGGCGACTCCATCACCGCCATGATCGACGACGCCGCCGGCCGAGGCGCCCGAGTGTTGTTGCAGGAGTTCGTCGGATTCTGGGAACGGCTGCTCACCGACGGCGGATTCACCGCCGGCTGTCCGGTGGTGGCGGCGGCGATCGGCTGTTCGGACGACGACGGTCCCAAGCTGTCCACCGAGGCCGGCGCCATCCTGGGCCGCTGGTGCACCGCGCTCACCCGCGCGTTCGTCAACGACGGCTTCGACGACGCCGATGCGGCGTCGCTGGCCGTGATGTCTATCGCCGCGCTGGAGGGCGCCATCGTGCTCTCCCGCTCCACCCGCAACGCGGGCCCGCTACACCAGGTGGGCGAACAGCTCGAATTCCTGATCAAGGCAAAGGAATTCGTGGCCAGGAACAAGATCCCGGGCAAGCAGGACGCCGCGCAGTGAGTCGCTCAGTCGCTGGCCGGTAGCGGCTTGACCTCTTTGAGCTGCAGGGCGGTCTGCCCGATGCTCAGGCTGCCCGCGCCCGGCTTGGTCACCAGTACCTCGGCACCGGCGTCGTCGACATAGCGCTTGCCCATGACCGTGCCGTCGGCGAACGCCGGGTCCAGTTCGCCCGACCGCTCGCCGCCGACCGGCACCATCGGCGCACCGCCACACCGCAGGTCGTCGAGGCTGTCGGCACTTCGGACGACGATCACCTGCGTGTCACAGACCTGGCTGGCGAGACGAGTTCCGTTCTTGATCATTGATTTCCGTCCTTGATCGCTTACTGCTGGGCCGGTGCGGCGCGCAACCCGGTGAGGGTCTGGATGATCTCCCGCCGCAAGACCTTGCCGGTAGCGGTGGTGGGCAGCTCGTCGCGAAACACTACCTCGTCGGGGGTGCGCGAACCGCGCAAACTCTTGCGGACGAATTCCCGCAGTTCTTCGGGGTCGGGGTCCACGCCGGCCGCCGGCACCACCACCGCGACGATCGCCTGGCCCCACTGCGGGTCCTCGACACCGACCACCGCGACGTCACGCACGTGCGGATGCTCGACCAGCACCTCTTCCAGCTCGGCGGGCGCGATGTTCTCGCCGCCGCGGATGATGGTGTCGTCGCTGCGGCCGCCGATGAACAGGTAGCCCTCGTCGTCGAGCATGGCGATGTCCTTGGTGGGGAACCAGCCGTTTTCGTCGAGCACCGAACCGATCCCGGTGTAGCGGCCCGACACCTGCTCGCCCCGCACGAACAGCTCGCCGGTCTCACCCGGCGGCAGCACGTTGCCGGCCTCGTCGCGGATCTGCAGCTCGATGCCCGCCACCGCCTGGCCGACCGAGCCCAGCCGGCGGGCGACGTCGGGCGTCGCCCCCGCCTGCGCCGCGCGATGGTCGTCGGGCGTCAGCACCGCGATCGTCGAGCTGGTCTCGGTCAGACCGTAGGCGTTGACGAAGCCCACGTCGGGCAGCAGCTCGAGCGCGCGGCGGACCAGCGGCAGCCCCACCTTGGAGCCGCCGTAGGCGAGGTTGCGCAGCGACGGCAGCTCGATGGGCGTCCCGTCGCCGTTCTCCAGCACGGTGATGATGCGGTCCAGCATGGTCGGCACCACCGTCGCGGTGGTGACGTTCTCGGTGTTGATCAGCCGAACCCATTCCTGCGCATCGAAATTCGGCAGGTACACCATCTTGCGGCCGGCATACAGATTCGACAGCGCGGCGCTGACCCCGGCGATGTGGTACGGCGGCACGCAGATCAGGGCCGCGTCGGTGTCGGAGGCCGCCCCGAATTCGACGGTCCCGGTGACGTAGCTGGTCAGGTTGTTGTGCGAGAGTTCGACGGCCTTGGGCTGTGACGTGGTGCCCGAGGTGAACAGCACGATCGCGACGGAGTCCGGGTCGGGGAATTCCGCGGCCGGCTCGGCGGTGCGCGCGGCCGCCAAAAAGTCGTCGGACACCATCACCCGGTCCGAGGCGTCGCCGACCGCGTCGCGGTAGCGGCTGTCGACGATCACCAACGGTTCGGGCAGCCGCTCGATCAGCGCCCGGATGCCGTCGGCGGAGAGCCGGTAGTTGATCGGCGTGAAGGCCACCCCGGCGCGCGCCGCCGCGAAGATCAGCACCGGCAGCATCGCGCCGCCGGTGCCCACATACGCGACGTGTTTGGCGTTCGACCCGGCGATCACGCCGGCGCCGCCGTCGGCCAGATCGCTGAGCTGTTGCGTTGTCAGCCGCAGGTCTCCAGACACCACGGCGGTGCGCTCGGCGTCGCCCGACGCGGCCATCTCGAGCAGCAGCGAAATGCTCATCCTCGATCTTTCTCCGGTATCAACGCGTTACAAAGCTGGCCAAAAGTGTCATGTCCGACTGTAGTTTAGATCACGCAACTATCTCGCGGCCCAGCACCGTCAGCCCGTCACATCGCCCGAGCGTGCCGGCGAGGTTTACCCCCAGCTGACGGTGGGTTAACCCACCCCGGAAGCCGGACCGGGTCGCCGTTGCGGGCGCCCGACGGCGTAGACCGCCGACCTAGTTGGGAACCACGTGGAATCCACATCGACCACCCTGCAAGAACAGACCCGGATCGCCCCCGCCACGATGACCAGACTGCGCGCCGGGCTGCCCGGCGCCATGCTCGCCGAGTTCTTCGGCACCTTCATCCTGCTGCTGCTCGGACTCGGCACCTGCGCGCTCAACGCCGTCGGGTTGCCCGGATCGGGCCGCCAGACAGTGCCGTTCGGCCCGGCGAATTGGCTGATCATCGTGTTCGGCTGGGCGTTCGCGGTGACGCTCGCGGCCTACGTCGCCGGCGGTATCAGCGGTGCGCACCTGAATCCCGCGGTCACGCTGGCCTTCGCCGTGGCGCGAAAGTTCGACTGGCGCAACGTCATTCCCTACTGGGTCGCCCAGTTGCTCGGCGCGTTCGGCGCCGCCGCGGCGGTGTACGCCGTCTACGGCTCGGCCATCGACGACTACAACGCGGCCAACCACCTGAGCAGGCCCCAGTCACAGGACACCTACTCGATCTTCGCGACGTTTCCCGCCCAGTACTTCCACGGCGGCTACCTGGGACCGCTGGTGGACCAGCTGGTCGGTACCGCCATCCTGGTGGCATTGATCGCCGCGGTGATCGACCACCGCAACCAGGCGCCGGCGGGCAACATGGCGCCGCTGATCATCGGCTTCGTCGTCGCCGTGATCGGGTGCTCGTACGGCACCAACGCCGGCTACGCCCTCAATCCCGCCCGCGACCTGGGACCGCGCGTGTTCACCTACCTCATGGGCTGGGGCAAGCTGGCCTTCTCCGGCGATTACGGCGGCACCACGCAGTACTGGTGGATCCCGATCGTCGGCCCGCTGGGCGGCGCCGTCATCGGCATCTTCCTCTACGACTTCTTCATCGGCCACGTGCTGGATGCGCGCGCGACGATGCTGCTGACCCCGGAGCCCGGTCTGGCCCCGCTGCCGACCACCGATGCCGCATCCAGGGTGGCCGGCCCCGTCACCGCCGAGGACAGCGCGGACGCGGAAAGCTCAGCGGCAGAAGAGGATCGGGCCGCCTAGCGGCCCTCGGGCCTGGCTCAGGTGCCCGTCCACTTGGGCGGGCGCTTCTCCGCGAAGGCGATCGCGCCCTCTTTGGCGTCGTTGGAGGAGAACACCGGAGCCAGCAGCTTGTTCTGCTCGGCGAACATCTCCCCGGGGCTCCAGCCGCGCGACTCCACGATGATCCGCTTGGTGGCGGCCACCGCGAGCGGCCCGTTCGCCGCGATCTTTTCGGCCAGCTCGATCGCGGCGTCCAGCGCGCTGCCGGGCTCGGCCAGCACGTTGACCATGCCCAGCGCGTGCGCCCGCTCGGCGCTCAGGTTTTCACCCGTCAGCGCCAGTTCCATCGCGATCGCGGACGGGATGCGCTGCGGCAGCCGCAACAGCCCGCCGCCGCCGGCGACCAGGCCACGCTTGACCTCCGGAATGCCGAACGCCGAGTCCTTCGAGGCTACGATCAGGTCGGTGGCCAGCGCCAGCTCGGTGCCGCCGGCCAGCGCGTAGCCCTCGACCGCCGCGATCAGCGGCTTGACCGGCGGACGCTCGGTGAAGCCCATGCCGCGACCCTCGACGATGGGAAGCTCGCCGCGGGCGAAGGCCTTGAGATCCATGCCCGCGCAGAACGAACCGCCCGCCCCGGTGAGGATGCCCACCGAGAGGCCGGTCTCGTTGTCGAGCCGATCGACGGCGGCGGCCAGGCCGTTGGCCACCGCGGAGTTGACCGCGTTCTTGGCCTTTGGCCGATTGATCGTGATGATGAGAATTCGATCCCGTTGTTCGACCAGAACTTCGGGTTCGTTGGCGTCGTCGTTCCCAGTGCTCACGTGCCGCACAGCTCCTTCGGGTAGGGGTGGCTGCTGTCGGACCGATGGTAGCGGTCGGCGGAAATGGCGTTAACGTCCCCCGAGATCCCGCTTACCGTCGGAGGCGATTCCCTACCGGGCCGGGCCGATCACGCCGGAGCCATCGCGGCCTCGATGACCGTCAGCTTCTCGGAAAGCCCTGCGGCCCTGCGGATTTCGATGAAGTCCGCGACCATGGCATCGGAAACCTCGTGCGGGTCCTCGAGCGTGGACCCGTCGGAGAGCACCGAGATGTTGAGCTGATCGACATAACTCCACACGGTGATGTTCAGGCCGCTGCCGGCGGTCAGCGGGCCCACCGAGTAGATCTCGGTGACCAGCGCGCCGCCCACCCGGCCGCGTTCCCGCGGGCCGGGAACGTTGGAGATGTTCAGGTTCAGGATCTTGTTGTGCCCGTCGCGCCCGGACGCCCACCGGAAGAAGGCCTGCGTGGGCGCGGGTGGCATGTAGGCCGCCCACCGGCTGACCAGCTCCGGCCCCATCAGCTGATTGCTTTCCTTGGCGGCGATGGCGTTCTCGTGGCTGCACCGCACGCGCTCCAGCGGATCGTCGGAATCGGTGGGCAGGCCCACCAGCACGCCGGTGAAGCGATTGCCGGAGATCCGTTCGGGCGAAAAGTCGAAACTCATCGGCACCGACGCCAGCAGCGGCACGGCCTTGCCGTCGTACCGCAACAGCAGGGTGCGCAGCGCGCCGGACGCCATGGCCAGCACCATGTCGTTGATGGTCGCCCCGAGCCGCTTGCCGGTCTCCTTGACGTCGGCCAGCGCCAGCGTGGCGGTGGCGAACCGCCGTTCCGCGGTGATCTTGTGGTTCATGAAGGTCGGCGGCGGCTCGAAGGGCCGCGTCAGTTCCGGGGAGAATTTGCGCGCGCTGCGCCGGACCCGGCCCAGCCCCTGGGCGGTGTAGCGGATGGTGTGCGGGAGGCTCCCGACGTGGCGCAGATGGTCGGCGAACGCCGACGCCATCAGCTGGCGCGTGGTGGGGGGCGGGTCGCACAAATACGGCTTGCCCTCCGGTCCCGGCTGCAGGTCCATGCCGCGCGCCAGCAGGTTCGCGGAGGCGACGCCGTCGGCCAGGGCGTGGTGAATTTTGCCGACGACCGCGATCCGGTTGTTGGCCAGGCCGTCGATGAAGTACATCTCCCACAGCGGGCGGCTGCGATCCAGCGGCGTGCTGGCGATTTGCCCGATGGCCTCGTCCAGCTCGCGCCGGCCGCCCGGCGGCGACACCCGCCAGGGGCGGATGTGATAGTCCAGGTCGAGTTCGCAGTTCTCCCGCCACATCGGGTGGTGGAAGCGCAGCGGCACCTCGACCAGCTGATAGCAGAACGGATCGAGCTTGTTCAGCCGCCCGGCGATGACTTTGCGGAACGCGTCGACGTCCAGCGATCGGCGGTCGGCGTCCAGTTCGATGACGGCCGCTTTGATGGTGTGCATGTGCACGTTCGGCGCTTCGCTGTACAGCAGTACAGAGTCCCACCCGCTAAGCCTCTTCACCGCTGCCCCTTACCCATAGAGGGACCATACTCAGCGGTGGCGGTTCAGATAACCTCTTTTGCCCCGACGCGTGTCTTGGTGCGGTAGATCTGGTTGAGGAACAGCGAGGTGACATGCGCGGCCGCGCCGGCGCGCTCGCCGTCGATGAGGTCATACCCGTGGCCGGCCCCGGGGAATTCGAGGTAGCCGACCATGGAATGCGACACCGCCCGCAGCCGCTCGACGAAGCTGCGCGCCTGCGCGACGGGGATCACCGTGTCCTTGCTGCCGTGGATGACCAGGAAGGGCGGCGCGTTGCGGTGCACCCGCGCGATCGGGGACGCGTCGCGGAAGATCTCGGGGCGGCGGGCGATCGACTTCTTCACCACGACGCGCTCCAGGAACTCGACGAACCGTTCGCGCTCCGGCGTCGAGCGGTCCTCCCAGTCGTAGCGGCCGTAGATCCCGACGACGGCGTCCACCGAGGTGTCCGCACCCTCGGGCAGCTTCGCCTTGAACTGTGGGTCGTCGGCCGTCAGGCCGGCCAGCGCACACAGGTGGCCCCCGGCCGAACATCCCGCTATCGCAACGAAATTGCGGTCCCCGCCGAATTTGTCGACGTTGGCACGGGCCCACGCGATCGCGGTCTTGACGTCGATGATGTGGCGCGGCCAGCGATGGTGCGGCGAGACGCGGTAGCTGACCGCCAGGCACACCCAGCCCTGTTCGGCGAGCCGGGACATCAGCGCCGACCCCTGGCCCATGCACTTGCCGTGCACCCAGGCGCCGCCGGGCAGGAAGATCAGCACCGGCGCGGGCTGCGCGGGCAGGTCTTTGCGCCGCCAGACGTCGAGCACCTGATCGGGGTGGTCGCCGTAGTGGACGGCGCGGCGGTAGAGGTAGCGGCGCTGGCGCAGACCGTCCCAGATCGGCGGCGTCTTCTCGGCGACCGGCCAGTCCAGCTCGAGGTCCGCGGCCGAGACGACCCCGCGCAACGCGGCGAGCGACACCTGCTGCGTGCTCTCCCGGTCGCGGCGCCGCACGTCGTTGATCCCGGGCGTGAACCAGTCCTTGGTCGCCGCGGAGATCGCCTCCGGTGCGTGCCGGGCGCCCCACACACCCATGGCGGTCAAACCGCCCAGCGGCTCAAGATGCTTGCCGACCACGGGCAGCGAAGCCCCGGCCACGCTCAATGCCAGCGCATAGTCGCCGGGGCGGGCCCGCAGCAACCATTTCACGCAATCGGTAATGCCCGGTCCACTCACCGTCATGGGTGGGACTGTACCCCTCCCGGCATCTCGCAAACTGACGTTTCTGTAGAACGGGCGAAGGTGGCCCGAACGCTTTGCCCGGCCGGCTCGCTGAGTTCGGTATTTATGCTGTTCGACGGGTTTTTCGCGGTTCGCTGAGGTCGGTGAATTTTGCTGTGGACGACACGCTTATCTGGCCGTCAGGTCCGCGATCACCCGGCCGCCGACGAGGCTGACGCCGGTCAGCGTCAGCCCCACCTGCGCGGCCAGCGCGGCGGCGCTGTCCACCCCGACGGTCGCCCAGCGAAACCAGGGCCCTACCTCGCCCGCCGCCTCCAGCCGCACCCATCGCGAGCAGATTCCGATGGCCTCGGCTTCGAATTCGGCGACGCAGCGGCCACCGCGGGCCAGCAATTCGAAGGCGCGCCCCAGAATTCGGCGCGGGTCCCCGCCGAGCCCGACGTTGCCGTCGACCAGCAGAACCGTCTGCCACAGGCCCGTTCCCGGCAGCGGCTCGAACACGTCGCCCAGCAGGGCCGGCGCACCGCCCCGGCCCGCCAGCTGGATGGCAGTCGCCGACCGGTCGATGCCGAGTGCGGGAATGCCGCGCTGAATCAGCCTGGCCACCAACCGGCCCGGCCCGCAGCCCAATTCGATTGTCGGCCCGGTGCACATCTGCGTGACGGCTTCGTCGAAGACTTCGTCGAAGGCGTCACCAGATCCATCACCGGGACATCGCACCCCCAACCATCGGTGCGCCGGCAGTGGCCGCAGTTCGCCGTCCTCATGACGGATCCAACATCGCTCCCCGCCCAACGCCCGATCGTAAAGTTGCCCAAGCATTTCACGCCCCTCGCGTCCTGGCCGATCGGGCGACGCGGCGGCGCTCGGTCCCGTGTGGAACGTTGCGGCGGCGCACCGGCAAACCCAACAAGCTGACGGCATGCCCGTGCCTCAGCATTGCTCCGGTACCCCGATCGTGGTTCGGCTAATCCACCGCCCTTGAGCACGAGCCCAACGGGTGGATCGTTCAGCGATCAGGCGTGGACTTTGCCGTCGACGGACAGGTGAACCGTCCCGTCATCGGCGTGCACCGGATAGGCGGTGACCGGCGCTCCGCCGTTGCCGACCTCGCACCCGGAAGCCAGGTCGTAGGTGAAGCCGTGCAGGGGGCAGACGACGACACGGGCGTCGGAGATCCCGTCGGCCAGCGGGCCGCCGCGGTGCGGGCACACGGCGTCCAGCGCGCGCAGGGATCCGTCGCGCAACCGGAACACCGCGATTTGCCGCCCGTCGACGACGAAGGCGCGACCCTCCCCGAGCGGGATCTGATCCACCGGGCCCAGGTTGACCGCACTCATCGGATCGGCACCTGAGGCAGCGGGATCAGCGGCAGCGATGTCTGGAACTGGTTGGGAATGACGGGGTTTCGGCTCTCGGCCCACGGATCGCGGTAGGAATCGATCGACTTCTGCATACGTGCGTCCAGTTCGTCGGCGATGCCGTCGCTGTCGTCGATCACGATGTCGCGGATCCGGTCGATGCCGACCCGGGGTACGAAGTCGTAAGTGCGCTCCAGCCAGTTGGCGTTCTCGCGGTAGTACTGCAGGAAGCGGCCCGTCAACGCGATCACCTCGTCCGGGGTGTCCACCGTGGTCAGCAGATCGCCCTTACGGACGTGTGAACCAGCCGCGCCACCGACGTAGATCTGCCATTGCCCGCCTTCGATCGCGACGACGCCGACGTCCTTGCACAGCGCCTCGGCGCAGTTACGCGGGCAGCCGGTCACGGCCAACTTCATCTTGCCGGGGCTGGGTATCCCCTGGAAGCGTTCCTCGATCGCGATGCCCAGCGCCGTCGAGTCGCCCACACCGTATCGGCAGAAGTCGCTTCCCACACAGGTTTTCACGGTTCGGAAGCTCTTGCCGTAGGCGTACCCGGAGGGCATCCCCAGGTCGGACCACACTGAGGGCAGATCCTCCTTGCGCACGCCGAGCAGATCGATGCGCTGGCCGCCGGTGAGCTTGATCATCGGGATCCGGTACTTGTCGGCGACGTCGGCGATCTTGCGCAGTTGCTCGGCGCTGGTCACCCCGCCCTTGAGCTGGGGCACCACCGAGAAGGTTCCGTCGCGCTGGATATTGGCGTGCACGCGGTCGTTGATGAACCGGCCGTCGCGTTCCTCGACGTATTCATCGCCCCACATCATGTGCAGCAACGAGGACAGCGCCATCTTGGATCCGGCGTCCTCGCGGCCGTCCGGCGCCAGCGCGGCGAACACCGATGAGACCGAATGCAATTCGAGCTCACGGATCTTGCGCATCAGCGCAGGTTTCTCATACGGTACGCCGGGCACGTACCAATTCGCTTGGGCGTCTTCGGAAACCGCACCGTCGGCGGCCCACCCGACGATCTCGGCGACCAGGCCCTTGCAGGACCCGCATCCCTTGCCGGCCCGGGTCGCCGACATCACGCCTTCGACCGACGTCTGACCGCCCTTGACGCAGCCGACGATGGTCGCTTTGTTCACCCCGTTGCAGTTGCACACCTGCGCATCGTCTGACAGTTCGGCGGCCCCGGTGGCTGCGTCCGGCGCGCCGCCGATGTCGAACATCAGCGACACACGCTCGGGCGGCAGCGGCAGCCCCCGGTCGAAGGCCTGCATGAGGAAAGCCACCCTGCTGACGTCGCCGACCAACGTGGCGCCGACCAGCTTGTCGTCGCGCACCACCACGGTTTTGTAGACCCCGCGCCGGGGCTCGGAGTACTGCACGAACTCGTCGTCGTCACGTTCGGGACTCTTGATGCCCATCGACGCCACGTCCACACCGGCGACCTTGAGCTTGGTGGCGGTGCGCGAACCGTGGTATGCCGCAAGGGGATTAGCGCCGGTCAGATGATCGGCAAGCACGGTGGCCTGCTCCCACAGCGGCGCGACCAGACCGTAGACCTGCCCGCGGTGCTGCGCGCACTCGCCGACCACGTAGATGTCGTCGTCGTCGACCGATCGCATGTGGTCATCGACGACGATCGCGCGTTCCACGGTCAATCCGGCCCGTGCGGCCAGCCCGACGTTGGGCCGGATGCCGGCCGCCATCACCACCATGTCGCACGGCAGCCGGCCGCCGTCGGCGAATTCGATCGCCGTCGGCAGGCCGCCGGAGGTGACCATTCGGTTGGTTGTCTTGCCGGTGTGCACCTCGATGCCCAGCGCCTCGACGAGGCGGCGCAGAATGCCGCTGCCCTGATCATCGAGTTGGGCGTTCATCAGGGCCGGTCCGCCCTGCACGACGCCGACCTGCAGTCCCCGGGTCTGCAGGCCCCGCGCGGCCTCCAGACCCAGCAGCCCTCCGCCGATAACCGCAGCCCTGCTTCGTCCCTCGGCGAATTCGATCATGGCCTGGCAGTCGTCGAGCGTCCGGAATCCGAAGACGCCGGGGGCCAGGGTGGTGTTGTCCTGCCAAATCCCCGCCACCGGCGGGAAGAAGGACCTGCTGCCGGTGGCCAGGATCAGCTTGTCGTAACGCACCGTGCTGCCGTCGTCGGCGTGCACCAGGTGCGCGAAGGGATCGATGCGCACCACCCGCACCCCGGACCGCAGGTCGATCTGGTTGTCCGCGTACCAGTCCAGTGGGTTGAGGTAGATCTCACCGGCATCGTCGGAGCCGGCCAATACGTTCGATAGCAGGATACGGTTGTAGTTGCCATAGGGCTCGTCGCCGAAGACGGTGATGGCGAATCGCTCGCCGCCACCGCGAGCCAGAATCTCCTCGAGCGCGCGGGCGCCCGCCATGCCGTTGCCGATGACCACGAGGGTGGCCAGGCGGGCCGGATTGTGGCCGTTCGCCGTGGGTTTGGCCAAGAGCGTCATGCGGCTTCCTCCGGTGACTAGATCTCGACCAAGCCGATGTCGACGAACACCGTGCCGCTCAGTCCGTCGGGTGCGGCGATGAACACTTCGAGGACGGTGTCAGCGAGCAGGTCTTCGACGACCCGAAGCGGCACGTGGACCGCGTCTTTGGCACCGATCGGGAAGTAGCGCATCGGGGCGCCGTCGCGCATCACCACGATGGTGATGAGCTCGTCCGTGCTGTTGCCTCCGCGGAAGTAGACCGGCTGAGCGATAGCCCCGGCCGGCACGACGAAGCGCAGCGACGCGTCCAGCGGCGAGGGCGCGTCATAGCCCTTGCCGTCGAATGCGAAGGCGCCCTGCAGGAATCGGGGCGTGCTGTCGTCAGCCATACGTCTCGATCTCCTTCCCTAGGTGTGACTGGTTCGGCTCAGCGGCGACCGCTGACACCGCGACCGCGCAAACCTTGAAAGACGGCATCCTCGAGTGCGGGTCCAGCGCCGGATTGGTCAGTCGGTTGATGCATGCCACACCGCCCCAGTGAAACGGCGCGAAGACGGTGTCCGGCCGGATGCGGCTGTCCAACCGGGCCGTCATCACGACCTCGCCCCGGCGGGTGGTCAGACGGACCTTGTCACCGTCGCCGACACCGACCCGTTGCCCCAGCGTTGGATGCAGCTCGGCCACCGGTCCCGGATCGCCGTCGGAAAGCTCTGCCACCCTGCGTGTTTGAGTGCCGGACTGGTACTGGCGCAGCACGCGCCCGGTCGTGAGGTAGTACGGGTAGTCGTCATCCGGCAGCTCCGCGGCACCGCGGTGTTCCGTCACATGGAAGTGTGCCCGCCGGTCCGGTGTCGGGAAGTCCTCGACGAAGAGCCGCGGGGTGTCGGGGTACAGCGCTGACGGACAGGGCCAGAACACCCCGTTGTGGGCCTCGATCCGTTCGTAGCTGATTCCGCGGTAGTCGGCCTTGCCGCCCTGGCTCGCTCGGGACAGTTCCTCGAATACCTCCGCAGGATCGGACGAAAAACCCTGCGCCCCCAGCCGCTTCGCTAGGTCCGTCATCACGTCGAGGTCCGACCGCACATCGCCGGGAGCCGCGACCGCGGCGCGACGCAGGATGACACGTCCCTCCAGGTTGGTCATGGTTCCGGACTCTTCGGCCCATTGGGTCGTCGGCAGCACCACATCGGCCAGAGCAGCGGTCTCGGACAGGAAGATGTCGGAGACCACCAAAAAGTCGAGCTCCGTCAGCTTCTCGGCCACGTGTAACGAGTTCGGTGCCGACACGGCGATGTTGGACGCCAGGACCCACAGCGCGCGTACGCCGTCGCACATCCCGATGCCACTGAGCATTTCGTATGCGGACTGCCCCGAGGAGGGCAGGTCGGCGGGGTTGACGCCCCATACCTGTGCCACGTGAGCCCGCGCGGCGGGATCATCGAGCCGGCGATATCCCGGTAGCTGGTCGCACTTCTGCCCGTGTTCGCGGCCGCCCTGCCCATTACCCTGGCCCGTGATCGTCGCGAAGCCGCTGTAAGGGCGACCCGGCAAGCCCAGTGCCAGAGCGAGATTGATGAAGGCCTGCGCCGTGTCGGTGCCAGAACTGTGCTGCTCGGCCCCGCGGGCTGTCAGAATCATCGCGCGCTCGGCCTTGGCGAGCATCCGCGCCGCGGTGACGATGTCGCTCTCGGGCACACCGGTGATCCGTTCCGCCCGGTCCGGCCAGTAGAGGCGCACGCCTCGGCGCACGGCCTCGAAGCCCGTGGTGCGCTGGGCGACGTATTGCTCGTCGATAAGGCCCTCGCGGGCAATGACATTGAGCATGCCGTTGGCCAGGGCGAGGTCGGTGCCGGGAACCGGTTGCAGGTGGAGGTCAGCGCGGGCGGCGGTCGCGGTGCGCCGGGGGTCCACGACGATGTGCTGGGCGCCGCGGGTCCGGCCCTCGTCGAAGAACTGCATGGCCGGCGGCATCGTTTCGGCGGGATTGGCACCGACGAGCAGGATCACGTCGGCCTGCGCGATGTCCGCCAGCGGGAACGGCAATCCACGGTCGATGCCGAACGAGCGGTTGCTCGCCGCGGCCGCAGATGACATGCAGAACCGGCCGTTGTAGTCGATCGCGGAAGTGCGCAGCGCGACGCGCGCGAACTTACCTAGTTGGTAAACCTTTTCGTTGGTCAGCCCCCCACCGCCGAAGCATCCGACCGCATCCGGACCGTGATCGCGTTGCGCCTTCTGGAAGGCTCCGACAACCCGTTCCAAAGCCTCGTTCCAGCTGGCCCGTCGCAGCGGCAAGCCCCGCTCGTCGCGAACCAGGGGGCCGGTCAGGCGTTCCGGGTGCCCCAGCAGGTCAGCCGCGGTCCATCCCTTCGCGCACAGACCACCCCGATTGGTGGGAAAGTCACCCTGCGGCGCGAGCTGGACGCGATCCCCTGAGGCGTCGATCGCGATCCCGCATTGCAACGAGCAATACGGGCAGTGTGTTTTCGTCGGCACCGACGCCATCGGCGATCACCGCTTGGCTGCTGGGCCGGTACGCATTCGGCCGGTTCTGCACTGTAGACCTCCCATGTCGCCTCCCGATCGGCCCTTCGATGCCGAAGTTACGTGCGAAGTGTTTCGGAGGTATTTCCGTGGATTGTCTTGATGACTACCGCGGCCTCACCGTCGAGGTCCGAACAAGAATTCTTCAAGCAGCGCGTTCACCCGCGCGGGGTCCTCCAGCGCCGCGAGGTGCGCGACCCCGTCGAGCACGGTGAAGGACGAGCCCGGAATCGAGTCGGCCATGACGCGGGTTTCAGCGACCGGGAAGGTGGCGTCTTCCGCACCGGCGACGACCAGCACCGGGGACGTGACGCGGGACAGCAGCGCGCGCTGGTCGGGCCGCGCCGAAACCACGCTGCGCACCGCCCAGCGGACCGAATCGGTGTTCACCGAGCACACGTTGGTCCGCACGGTGTCGACCACGTCCGGGCGGGTGCGCAACGTCGTCGGCCCCAGGAAGGCGCGGATGGCCGAGCGGGTCAGCGGCGAGCGGATCCCACCCAGCGCCGTCGCCAACCACACCAGGGCCGCATACTGAAACTTCTGCGCCACGCCGGCTTTCGATGCCGTGCAATTCATCAGCACCGCACGGTCGAGCCGATCGGGATAGAGCGCGGCGAAGGTGCCGCCGATCATCCCGCCCCATGAATTGCCCACGAAGTGGGCCCGGTCGATGTCGAGGCCGTCCAGCAGGTCGACGACGCACCGCGCGCAGTCGGTGAAGCTGAACGTCGTCCGCAGCGGCGCGCTGCCGCCGTGGCCGGGCGGGTCGATCAGCACCAGGCGATGGGTGTCGCCGAAGTGCGCGGCCTGGCCAGCCCACAGGTCGCCCGTCATCAACAGGCTGGGCCACATCAGGACGGCCGGCCCGGCGCCCGCACTCACCTGAACCCGGATGGTCCCGAGAGCCGTGTCGACCGACCGTGAATCCAGCCGGGGGTTGTTGGCGGTCACACTGCCTCCTGACGTCGTTGTGTGCACGGCGGATCCCACATCGGGAGTTCATGATTTTCCGCGTCGGTGATACTTGTCCGGTGACGAACAACGATGTTCATCCTGACCTGCAGCGATTTGCCCGCTTCGCCCCGCGCCGGCTCGTCGGCCCCCGAACCCTGCCGCTCATGCGGGTGGGGCTCGCGTGGCGGGGGCGCCTCAGCAAGCCCGTCGCCGACGTCGAGGCGATCACACTCGAGTCGGGGGCCGGCGTGCGGCTGTTCCGTCCGGCCGGGGCCACCGAGAGCACGCCCGCGCTGCTGTGGATCCACGGCGGCGGATACGTCATCGGCACCGCCCAGCAGGACGACCAGCTGTGCAGCGGGTTCGCCCGGCGGCTGGGGATCGCCGTCGCGTCGGTGGAATACCGCCTGGCGCCCGAACATCCTTATCCGACACCGCTGGAGGACTGCTATTCGGCGTTGACGTGGTTGGCCGGGCTGCCATCGGTGGACCGCTACCGCATCGCGATCGGCGGCGCCAGCGCCGGCGGCGGCCTGGCGGCGGCGCTGGCCCTGCTGGCCCGCGACCGCGCCGAGGTGAGCCCGGCGTTCCAGCTGCTGACCTATCCCATGCTGGACGACCGCAGCTCGGCCACCGCGCCGAACTCGAATTACCGGCTGTGGGACAACCGCAGCAACAGGTTCGGCTGGTCGGCGTATCTCGGCAATGCCGACCCGCAGGTCGCCGTGCCCGGGCGCCGCGACGACCTGAGCGGATTGCCGCCGGCCTGGATCGGTGTGGGCACGCATGACCTGTTTCACGACGAAGACCTGGCTTACGCCGAACGCCTTCGCGCCGCCGGGGTGCCGTGCCAGGTCGAAACCATTCCCGGCGCCTTCCACGGCTTCGACCTGGTGTTGCCGAAAGCCCAAGTGTCCCGGCGGTTTTTCGATAGCCAGTGCGACAGCCTGCGCGCGGCGCTGGCCCCGACCGCTTGATCCGCCTCACATCGCGAAGTACACCAGCTCGCCGCCGATGACGGTGGCCGCGACCAGCCCCGCGTCCAGCGCGGCCAGTGCGATCGTGGGCGGTTCGTTCAGCACACACAGGTCGCCCGGCTGCCCGATTTCCACGCTGCGCGGCCGGCCCGGCTGATCCGCCCGCCCCAGAAACATCGTCAAAGCCTCTCGCGCGGAAACACGTTCGCGCGGGCCCAGCACGACGCCCTGCGGCGTGGTGCGGTGCACTGCGGCGCGCATCGCCGTCCAAGGGTCGCCGTGGCCGAACGGCATGTCGGTGGACAGCGCGACGGGCACCGTCGCGTCACGCAGGCAGGCGACGCGCCACAGCTGATCGTGCTCGGCGGCGGGCACCTCGGCGAGGTACTGATCGCCGCGCTCGGCGACGAAGTTGGGCTGCGTCACCACCGTGATCCCCAGCTCGGCGAGGTCGGCCAGGCTGTCGTCGGGCACCACCGCGGCGTGTTCGATGCGGTCCCGCGGATGACCGCCGGCGGCGCGCAGGGCCGCGATGGTCACCACCAGCTGGGCCGCGGTCACGCAGTGCACGGCGACCGGATGCCCACTATCATGTTGTCGCGCAATCCATTCCGTGAGGTCGTCGAGGTCCAAGCGATCGTCGTGCAGGATCTTCTTGCCCGGCGACAGGAAACTCAGCCGCGGCCGAAATTCGCCGCGCTCGTGCGCGGTCGTCAGCGACTCCATGTCGTCGGCATCGAGATCGGGGGTCGCGTCGGTGACGCCGGTGACACCGGTCGCGGTAATTCGGCGGCTCAGTTCGGCCAGGTCGCTCTCGCGTCGCTGCAGCGCCAGCGACCAGCCGCGGTCGGCGCTGCGCAGCCGCCCGTCGGGATGTTCGGCCAGGCCGACCCGGCCCAGCGCCTCGGAATTCAGGATCCACAGCGCCCCGCTGCGGTGCTGGATGCGCACCGGAACGTGCGGAACGATGGCGTCGAGGGCGCCACGATCGAGTTCTCCCGCAACCGAATCGTGGTAGCCCACAGCGCGAATCCAGCCGTCGGGCCCCGGTGTGGCGTTCGTCAACAGTTGGGTCAGCTGCGACTCGGTGCTGACCCCGGGCGGCCCGACGAAAAACGAATCCAGCGCCGAGGCCGCCGAGCGCAGGTGCACATGGTGGTCGTGCAGCCCCGGCAGCACGGCGCCGCCGCCCGCGTACAGCACGCCCTCCCCGGCCCGCGGCACCAGGCCCTCGCCCGGCGGCGCCATCTCCTCGATCAGCGCCCCCACCCGAATGTCGGTCGTGGTGCCGTCCAGTAGGGTAGCCCGCTGAATCAGCATGACAGCACGCGTCTTTGGGCGACCAGGAGGCGCACCGCCTCGTTGTCGGCGCCCGGGTCGGACGCCGGATGCGGCGCGGGCGGGGCCGCCGGCGCCGACACCGGCGCTGACGATGCCGAGGGCCCGACCGGCAGCGCCGCATAGGTCGCGGCGACCCCGGCCATGGATACACGGATCAGCTCGCCGCCGCCGCGGCCCAGCGATTCGGCCACCGCCAAGGCGGCTTCCAGCCCGCTCAGCGGGTCGGCGATGGCGTCACCGCAGAACACCGGCCCCTGGGCGCTGGTGCCGACCAGGCCACCGGCCACCGCGGTGTCGTCGCCGAATCCCGGCCGCAGGCCGTCATAGCCGGTGATTTGCAACCAGACTCGGCCCGCGCGCGGCGCGACGTCATCGGGCCCGAGCCCGCGGCGCGCCAACGCCGCCGGACGTGAGCCCTCGATGACGATGTCGCTGACCGCGAGCAGTTCGCGCAATTCACCGGCTTGGGCATCGAAATCGAGTTCGTAGCTGAGCTTTTCGCCGTTGACCCAGTCAAAGAAGGGTCGATGTCCGCCCCGGGTGCCGTCCGGGCGGCGCGGGCTTTCGACCTTGACGACGGTCGCGCCGGCCCGGGCGAGCAGCCGCCCGCACAGCGGGCCCGCCCACATCGACGACAAGTCTGCCACCAGCAAACCCCGCGGCGCCCGCGGCGCCGTTCGCGAGGCGGTGGGGCGTATCCACGCCGGCGTGGGTGCGGCCTCGCCCATCCCCGCCGCCGGAATGTCCAGCAGCCCGGCCCGCTCGACGATCTCGGCCACCGGGCGGGCGGCCGCCCAGCGTTGCAGCTGCGGCCATGGGTCCGCGGCCACCTCGTCGGCCCGCAGCAGCGCCGGCACGGCGTCGACGTCGTCGGCGCGCGAAAGGGTGAGCGCGCAGTGGCCGTCGCGGGCGGCGAGCAGGCGGGTGGCGCCGCCCGGCGACACCCGCCCGCCGCGGGTCAGCCCCAACATGGCGGCCCGCCCCGTCAAGAGGCCTGCCGCGTCGATGTCGATGCCCAGCCGGTCCCCGGCGGCCGCGGCGACGTCGCGCGCGCGGGTCAGCACGTGGGCGCGGGAGAAGTCGGCGGGACCGTCGGGCGGGCCGGTCAGGTAGGCCAGCCCGCTGCTTCCCCACTTGGTTGCGGCCGAGCTCACGGCTCCCATTGTGCTCGTCGCGCACATCGGCACTAGAACTGCAGCGCGTGAAACCGCCAGTCCAGCACCGGGCGGTCCGGCTCATCGGCGGCCTCGCTGACCGCGTACACCAGCGACCGCAGCCCCAGCACGCCCCCGTGATCGGTCGGCTCGGCGGATTCGATGTGCAACTCGCTGTACAGGGTGTCGCCCTCGTGCACGGGCCCGGTGTGATCGCAGGATTGCCAGCTCAGCACCGTCACCAGGTTGGGCAGCAGCCTGCTCGCCTGCGCGAGCGCCAGCCCGATGGTGTGCCCCCCGTACACCAACCGGCGACCGCCGACCCGCGAATCATGATGCGTCGCAGCGATATTCAAGGTCAGCCGGGCAAGTTCGGGAGCGCTGCTGACCACGTCGGCGGTGCTGCGTAACACCGAACCGGCCAGGCCGGCGTCGAAGTGCGGGCCGGGCACCTTGTCACGGAACACCGCGCCGTCCCACTGCGCGGTGGGGTCGTGGGCCGGGCCGGGCACGTCGGTGCCGATGGCGGACAGATCGTCATGCGGCGCGTTGTCGGGCGCGAAATCCGGGCTGGCGGGCAGCATGCCGCACCGGTAGAAGTCCAGCACCAGCCGATCGGCCTGGTCGATCGTGATCATCCGCAGCGCCGCCAGCCCGGTGGGCGCCCGGCCCGGCTTAGGCGAATTCGCCCGCAGGCCAACGACTTCGGTGCGGGTGTAGAGCGAATCACCGATGATTGGGAAGCGGTGAAACACCAGGCCGCGATAGAACAGGTTCGCCTTGACCCGCTGGGTGACCAGCGTCGACTGCCCGATCGCCACGTCGCACACCAGCGCCGGATGCGCGAGCGGCGCCGGTAGGCCCGTCACCGCCCCACATAGATCGGCGTCCAGCGCCAGTCGCAGCCGGTCCCCCACGATCGCCTGGTGCGCACCCGCCAGGCCGGACGACAACGTCATCGAGGGCGCCCAGTCGAACACCTGCCCCACCGCGAGGTCGTCGAAGTACGGCCCGCCCTCGCGAATCTCCGCATACCCGTCGCCAGTCACAACGCCCCATGCTGGCAGGCTGTGGAATCGAGGGTCAACTTCGTGGCGATCGCGAGCGCGGCGAAGCCGGGCGAAGCGGGTCGCCACCATCGACTTCGTGGCGATCGCGAGCGCGGCGAAGCCGGGCGAAGCGGGTCGCCACCATCGACGCTGGAGGGTGATCAGAGGTGAACGACGAAGAAGAGATGCTGGTCGCCACGGTTCGGGCGTTCATCGACCGCGACGTCAAGCCAGCCATTCGCGAGGTCGAGCACGCCAACACCTACCCCGAGGCGTGGATCGAGCAGATGAAGCGGATCGGCATCTACGGTCTGGCCGTTCCGGAGGAATACGGCGGTTCGCCGGTGTCCATGCCGTGCTACGTGCGGGTCACCGAGGAACTGGCGCGGGGCTGGATGAGCCTGGCCGGTGCGATGGGCGGGCACACCGTGGTCGCCAAGCTGCTGGCCCTGTTCGGCACCGAGGACCAGAAGCGGGCCTACCTGCCGCGGATGGCCAGCGGCGAGGTGCGCGCCACTATGGCGCTCACCGAGCCCGGCGGCGGCTCGGACCTGCAGAACATGACCACCACCGCGCTGCCCGACCCCGACGACGCCGAGAGCCTGGTGGTCAACGGGTCGAAGACCTGGATCAGCAACGCGCGCCGTTCCGGGCTGATCGCGCTGTTGTGCAAGACCGACCCGGACGCCAGGCCACGCCACAAGGGCATCTCGATCGTGCTCGTCGAGCACGGGCCCGGCCTGACGGTGTCGCGGGACCTGCCGAAGCTGGGTTACAAGGGCGTAGAGTCCTGCGAGCTGTCGTTCGACGGCTTCCGGGCGCCCCGCACGGCGCTGCTGGGTGGCGTTGCGGGCGAAGGCTTTTCACAGATGATGAAGGGGCTCGAGACGGGCCGCATCCAGGTGGCTTCCCGCGCCCTGGGCGTTGCCACCGCCGCTCTCGAAGACGCGCTGGCCTACGCCCAGCAGCGCGAGAGCTTCGGCCAGCCGATCTGGCAGCACCAGTCGATCGGCAACTACCTGGCCGACATGGCGACCAAGCTCACCGCGGCCCGTCAGCTCACCCGGTACGCCGCCGAGCGATACGACAGCGGCGAGCGCTGCGACATGGAAGCCGGGATGGCCAAGTTGTTTGCCTCCGAGACCGCCATGGAGATCGCGCTGAACGCGGTGCGAATCCACGGCGGCTACGGCTATTCCACCGAATACGACGTCGAGCGCTACTTCCGGGACGCGCCGCTGATGATCGTCGGTGAGGGCACCAACGAGATCCAGCGCAATGTGATTGCCCGGCAACTGGTGACGCGGGGCGGGATCTGATCCGCTCACCAATCTCACGGTCGGAGAACAAGGTTTGGGAGTATATTTACCTGACTCTGAACCAAAGGGAAAGGCAGCCGCCATGAGTTATCCCCCCGCGCCGCCCGGAGGTTCGCCAGAATGGCCGGGTCAGCAGCCGGAATGGCAAGGCCAGCAACCGGAATGGCAAGGCCAGCCGCCGCCGGGATATCCGCCGCAGCAGCCGCCGGGATGGCCGGGACAGCCGCCAGCCGGATGGCCGGCGCCCCAGCACGGCTGGCACGGCCAGCAGGAGCCCGAGAACTATCTGGTCTGGGCGATCCTGTGCACGGTGCTGTGCTGCCTGCCCCTCGGGATCGTGTCGATCGTCTACTCCACCAAGGTCTCGAGCCTGTGGGCTCAGGGCCGCTACGCCGAGGCGCACGAGGCGTCGAACAACGCCAAGAAGTGGGCCATCATCAGTGCGGTCGTGGGTGCGGTCGTCGGGGTGATCGGCGTCGTGCTGTGGTTTGCCATGTTCGCGGCGATCGTGTCGTCCATCCCGTCCACGACCACCACCACCTATCCGGGTTTCTGATCCCAGGTCTCGTCGATCAGCCCCCAGGCCGTCGCGGTCTCCGCATCGACGGTACGGCCGGACAACACGAGATACGCTGTGCGCCAACGGCCTATCCGCCGCGTGACGCTGACGGTGCCACCGGCCCCGGGCAACAGCCCCAACGCCAGCTCGGGTAGCCCGAACACCGCGTCGTCGCGGGCGCTGACCCACCCGCAGAACGCCGCCATCTCCAGTCCGCTGCCCATCACCCGGCCGTGCACCTCGGCGCGGCACGCGCGGCCGAGCCGGGCGGTCAGCGCATCGAGCGCCAGGGCGGGGCTGTAGCGGGTGCGGGCCAGATGCGCGCTCGCCGGATCGGCAAAGGTTCCGAATTCGGCCAGGTCACCGCCGCTGCAGAACGACGGGCCGTTGCCGCTCAACACCACGCCGGTGACCGAGGGATCCAGCTGCGCCACCGCCAGCGCCTCCAACAGCGCGGCGCGCGCATCGGTGGAGAACGCGTTGTGCCGTTGCGGCCGGTTGAACGCGATCCGCACGACGTCGCCGTCGCGGGTGGCCCGCACCGGGTCGGGGATATCGGGCATGCGGCCCGGGCCGCGCTCGCGCAACCACTGCGCGAACTCCGGGCCGGCCTGCAGGGTCGAGTAGGCCAACGACTCCGTCATCACCCCCGGCAGGGCCGGGCCGCGCGGATCCACCGCGCGCAACACGTCGTCGCAGATGCCGCTGGCGTGCGGCCAGCGGCGGCAGCGCGCCGTCAGCTCGTCCACCGTCGCCGGCACCGAATCGACGGTGACCACCCGCCGGTCGGCGCACGGATCCTGGGTCAGCGTGAAAGTTGCTGCGTCAAGCCAGAATCCGGCCTCGGCAATGTCGGCGGCTGAGCCGACCGCGACGATCACCCCGGGCGGCGACGGCGGGCCGTCCTGCGGCGCGCTGGACAGGTCGACCACCCGCAGCATCGGTCACACCGAGTACTTCTCGATCAGCCCGTTCTTGTAGAGCTTGCCGGTGTCGGTGCGCGGCAGCTGCGCTTCGAAGGCGATCGATCGCGGACATTTGTAGTGCGCCAACCGGTCTCGCAGCCATACCGTCAGCTCGTCGGCGAATTCGTCGGTGGCGTCGGCCGGGTCGACGGTCTGCACCGCCGCGACGACGCGCTGTCCCATCTCGTCGTCGGGCACCCCGAACACCGCGGCGTCGAGCACCTTCGGGTGGGTGACCAGAAGGTTCTCGGCCTCCTGCGGGTAGATGTTCACCCCGCCGGAGATGATCATGTGGTGGCGCCGGTCGGTCAGGTACAGGTAGCCCTCGTCGTCGAGGTAGCCGATGTCCCCGACGGTGGCCCAGCCGTGCTTGTCGCGCGATGACGCGGTTTTTGTCGGGTCGTTGAGGTATTCGAAGGCATAGCCGCCCTCGAAGTAGATCTCGCCGGCCTGGCCGGGCGGCAGCTCCTCGCCATGCTCGTCGAGGATGTGCACGGCACCCCCCATCGGCTTGCCGACCGAACCCGGGTGCGCCAGCCACTCTTCGGCGGTGATCAGCGTCGACCCGTGCGCCTCCGAGGACGCGTAGTACTCGTCGATGATCGGCCCCCACCAGTCGATCATCTGCTTCTTGATCTCCACCGGGCACGGCGCCGCCGCGTGCATCACCCGCTGCAGGCTGGCCAGGTCGTACGAATGACGAACCCGCTCAGGCAGTTTCAGCATGCGGGTGAACATCGCCGGGACGAACTGGCCGTGCGTGACGCGGTGGCGCTGGATCGCATCCAGGCAGCCTTCGGCGTCGAACTTCTCCATCACCACCGTGGTGATGCCGCCGGCCTGAGCGCTCATCGACCACACCGACGGCGCCGTGTGGTAGAGCGGAGCCGGGCTGAGGTAGATCGAGTCGGGCGTCATCCAGAAACCGACCAGTGCGGACATCATGCCCGGCGCGTCGGCCGGTGGCACGTGCGGCAATTCGCGCTTGATGCCCTTGGGGCGGCCGGTGGTGCCCGACGAGTACTGCAGCAGGTCGCCCTCGATCTCGTCGTCGATCGGGGTGTCAGGCTGGCCCGCAACACATTCCGGGTAACGCTCCCAGCCGGGCAGGTCACCGTCGGCGATCAGCAGCAGCTCCGGCAGACCGCCCGGCAAATGCTCGGCCAGGCCGGCGAGGGTATCGCGCAGCGCCGCCGATCCGATGATCGCCTTCGCGCTGCTGTTGTCGATGATGTAGGCCGCCTCTGCCGCGGTCAGGTGGGTGTTGATCGGCACGTAGTACAAACCGCTGCGGCGAGCCGCCCACATCACCGCGTGGATGTGCTCGTTGTTCTCCATCAGGATGGCGACGGTGTCGCCCTCGCGCAGACCCGCCCCGCGGAAGCGGTGCGCCAGTCGATTGGCACGGGCCTCGAGGTCGTCGAAGGTGACGACCGTTCCGGACGGGTACAGGATGACAGCAGCTTTGTCGGCGCCGATGTACGGGCGGATCTGCATGCGCAGACTGTACCGCCGCCAAACTTGACGGGTGTTAAGTGGTCGCCGTCCCCCGCCCCAGCAAACCCGCGCCGCGGCGGCCCGGCCTGCGGATTTTGGCCACCCTCCGCCGATCACCGCAGAAGTCGCCGGCGATCCTGCGGTTACGTACACTGCCGTTGGCCGTGGAAGTTAGCCTTGGCGGGTACGCCACTTCTCGCACCGGAGGCGCGCATGACCGCCGAGCAGGTACCGGAGCCTGCGGCCATCGCCTCGCGTCCCGCGCCGGACCGCAAATTCGCCGCATCCGACTACGTCGACGGCATGGAGCGCCTGGTGCACGCGGTTCAGGAGCTGTCGCTGGCCCGCAGCCTGCCCGATATCCAGCGGATCGTGCGCACCCAGGCGCGCGAGCTCACCGGCTGCGACGGCTCCACCTTCGTGCTGCGCGACAACGACCGCTGCTACTACGCCGACGAGGACGCGATCGCCCCGCTGTGGAAGGGCAGCCGCTTCCCGATCCGGTCCTGCATCAGCGGGTGGGCGATGCTGAACCGCGACGCGGCGGTCATCCCCGACATCTACAGCGACTCGCGCATCCCGCACACGCTGTACCGCCCGACGTTCGTCAAGAGCCTGGTGATGGTGCCGATCCGCAAGCTGGATCCGATCGGCGCGATCGGAAACTACTGGGCCGACCCGCATCAGCCGTCCGAGCAGGAGGTTCACCTGCTGCAGGCCCTGGCCGACTCGACCTCGATCGCCATGGAGAACATCCAGGTGTACGCCGAACTGGAACAGCGTGTCCGCGACCGCACCGCCGCGCTGGAGAACGCCAACGAGGAGATCCGCCGGCTGTCGGTGACCGACGAACTGACCGGGCTGAACAATCGTCGCGGCTTTTATCTGCTGGCAGAGCAGAAGCTCAGCGGGGCACACCATCTGGGCCACAACTGCGTGCTCGCCTTCCTCGACGTCGACGGCCTCAAGAAGGTCAACGACGAACAGGGCCACGACGTGGGCGACGCCCTGATCAAAGACGTCGCCCACGTGCTGCGCACGATTCGCCGCGAGTCCGACATCCTGGCGCGCATCGGCGGCGACGAATTCTGCGTGATGGTCACCGAAAATGCCGATGACACAGCGTCACTCAAGGAGCGCCTGGCCGAGGCGTTCGGGAACTTCAACAAGACCGGCGACCGGCCCTACCGGGTGTCGGCCAGCATCGGTTTGGTGCGGGCGCCGGTGTCCGACACGGCCACCGTGGACGAGCTGCTGGCGCGCGCCGACGAGCTGATGTACCAAGAGAAAAAGGCCAGCCCCGATTCGCGGCGCGCGGGTTAGTCGGCCCGCGAGCGGGCTCAGCCCGCTTCGGACAGCCGCTGCTTGAGCGCCTCGAACTCGTCGCGGACACCCGTGGGCAGCTTGTCGCCGACGAAGTCGAACCACTCCTCGATCAGGGGCAGTTCCTCGCGCCACTCGGCGGGGTTGACCGCCAGCGCCTTGGCCACGTCGCCGCCATCGACGTCCAGGCCGTCCAGGTCCAGGTCGTCGGCGGTCGGCACGATGCCGATCGGGGTGTCCTGGCCGCCGGCCTTGTGCTCGATGCGGTCCACGATCCACTTCAGCACCCGGCTGTTCTCGCCGAAGCCCGGCCACAGGAAACCGCCGTCGGAGTCGCGGCGGAACCAGTTGACGAAGAACACCTTCGGCATCTTGGACTCGTCGGAGTTCTTGCCCAGGTCGATCCAGTGCTGGAAGTAGTCACCGACGTGGTAGCCCAGGAACGGCAGCATGGCCATCGGGTCGCGGCGCACGGTGCCGACCTTGCCCTCGGCGGCGGCGGTCTGCTCGCTGCCCATGGTGGCTCCCATGAATACGCCGTGCTGCCAGTCGCGGGCCTGCGTCACCAGCGGCACCGTGGTCTTGCGGCGGGCGCCGAACAGGATGCCCGAGATCGGCACGCCCTGCGGGTCGTCCCACTCCGGCGCCAGGATCGGGCACTGCGACATCGGGGTGCAGTAGCGCGAGTTGGGGTGAGCGGCCTTCTCGCCGGAATCGGGCGTCCAGTCGCGGCCCTTCCAGTCGGTCAGGTGCTCCGGCTCGCCCTCCAGGCCCTCCCACCACACGTCGTTGTCGTCGGTGAGCGCCACGTTGGTGAAGACGGTGTTGCCGGCCTCGATGGTGCGCATGGCGTTGGGGTTGGACTTCCAGTTGGTGCCCGGCGCGACGCCGAAGAAACCGAACTCGGGGTTGACCGCGTACAGGCGGCCGTCCTTGCCGAAGCGCATCCAGGCGATGTCGTCGCCGAGCGTCTCGGCGCGCCAGCCCGGGATGGTCGGCTGCAGCATGGCGAGGTTGGTCTTGCCGCACGCCGACGGGAACGCCGCGGCGAAGTAGTAGGCCTTGTTCTCCGGGGAGATGAGCTTGAGGATCAGCATGTGCTCGGCGAGCCAGCCCTCGTCGTGGGCCATCGCCGAGGCGATGCGCAGCGAGTAGCACTTCTTGCCCAGCAGCGCGTTACCGCCGTAGCCCGAGCCGTAGCTCATGATCTCGCGGGTCTCTGGGAAGTGGGTGATGTACTTGGTGTCGTTGCACGGCCAGGGCACGTCCTTCTGGCCCGGCTCCAGCGGCGCGCCCACCGAGTGCAGCGCCTTGACGAAGAACCCGTCATCGCCCATCTTCTCCAGGGCGGCCTTGCCCATCCGCGTCATCACCTTCATCGAGATGACGACGTACTCGGAGTCGGTGATCTCCACGCCCAGCTTCGGGTCGTCGGCGCCGAGGGGGCCCATGCAGAACGGCACCACCCACATGGTGCGGCCGCGCATACAACCGCGGTACAGGTCGTTCATGGTGGACCGCATCTCGGACGGGTCCATCCAGTTGTTGGTCGGTCCGGCACCGTCCTGCGTCTCGGTGCAGATGAAGGTCCGGGATTCCACACGCGCCACGTCGGACGGGTCCGACAGCGCCAGGTAGGAGTTCGGGTGCTTCTTCTCGTTGAGCTTCTTCAACGTGCCGGCCTCGACCAACTGGGTGGCCAGGCGGTTGAACTCCTCGTCGGAGCCGTCAGCGAAGACCACCCGGTCGGGCTGGGTGAGTTCGGCGACCTCCTGCACCCATGACAGCAGGCCCTGGTGGTTCGTGGGTGCTGTGTCCAAACCGGGAATGGTCGCTGAGGTCATCGAACTCTCCTGGATTCTTCTGCGTATCGGGCTGGTGTTGCTCGCTATGCTCTCGCCCACACAATTAAGGAATTGGTGGCGTTAACTACAGGTTATCGTGAGGATCTTGTCGGGTGAGTCTCGGGCAGGTATAAGCCTTCTCACAACAACGATTCAGAAGATCCCGAGGGGTCGCCATCTTCGCTCCTCGAAGCGGGTTTTTCGGTCTCGTCACGGCCGACGTCTTCAAAGTGACTTTCGTCTTCTCGTATACCCGGTTCTCCCAGTTCTGCACGCACGGCCGCCAGGGCCGCCGTTACCGCGGGCATCTCCCGATCGCGCGCGGCCGCGGCCCGCGCGGCGGCCAGGGCGTGCTCGCGAAGTTCGGTGTCGATGACGCCCACCGACGCGGCGACCTCCGCGTTCTCGGCCTCATCCTGGGCCAGCAGCGCCTTGCTCAGCACCGACTCGGCGACCAGCACCCGGGTGGCGACCAGCTCCTCGGCGACCGACTGCAGCGAAGCCGTGACGTCGCCCGCCCAGCGGTCCAGCAGCGCCCGGTCGTGCAGCAGCGCACGGATGTTGATCACCATGAACGTGAGCCCCACCGAGATCGCCACGCATGCCAGCGCGGCGACGACGGCCAGCGCGGGGTTCAGCCGCGAGGCCAAACCGCTCATCAGCCGGCTCAGCGTCAGCGCCACCCCGAGGCCGAACCCGACGCCGAGCAGGATCATCAGCCAGGTTTCCTGGCGACGCGATTTCAGCGGCGGCGGCGAGACGTCTACCGCCGGCAGTTGCTCGAGCGGCGGCAGCTCCATCGGCACCTCCATCGCCTGCGCCACCTCGGCCAGTTGCGCGTCGGTGCTTTCGCTGACCTCGGCGACCACCCCGTCCAGCTGATCACGGGTGACCGCCTCGAAGCCGGCCATGTTGCGCCGCGACAGACCCGCCGCGTATTCCTGCAGTTCGGTGCGCACGCCCGCGCACCGGTTGCGTGCCGAGTGCGACAGCGCGACCCGAGCCTGCTGGATCTGACTGCGCAGCGTGATGGTGCGCTCGCTTTTCGCCTGACGCCGCTGCTGCAACGCGGCGCTGCGTTCCTCGCGCAGCGCCTCGACCCGGGCCCGCCGGCCCGACCCCTCGACCTCGCGGTCAAACCGCCGCGCCACCGTCTGCAGGCGAGATTCCCAGGCCCGCAACCTGTTTCGCCGGGCGAGATCGGGGTCGTCGAGTTGCGCCGAGACCGCGTCGACCAGGGCGTCGACGTCGGGCTCGCCCAGGTCGGGCAGAGCCGCCACACCCACCCAGGGCGCCCGGCTGTAGCGGGGCGCGTGCGCGCCCAGCGCGTCGCAGTTGGCGGCGACGATATCGCGCCAGTTGAGATGCACGTCGATCTTGGAGACCACACCGACGACGGCATCGGTGTGCTCGGTCGCGGCGTCCAGCAGGGCGCAGTCCGATGGTGTCAGGTTGGCCGCCGCCGAGACGACGAACACCACGACCGTCGGCGCCTCGCCGGGCCCCAGGTCCGTCGACTCCACGAATGTGTGTTGCGGCAGCCGCTTGCGCAGGGCGTCGGCCACCGCGGTGACGCCGGCCATCCACGGACCGGTCACCAGCACCACGTCGCGGCGCTGAATCGCCGGCGGATCCAGCCCCGGCCCGGCCGCAGCGACCAGGGCGTCGACCGCGGCGACGGGATCGTCGCCTGTCTCGCCGCTCACCACGATCCCCCCGGCAGCGAGCCGCAGGCCTGGGACCACAGCCGCAGCGATCCGCGAGCGATGTCGGCGCCGCACGCGCGGTGCAGTTCGCTGGCCGACGCGCGGCTGTAGCGCTGCCACCGCACCGCCCGCGGCAGGTGCCCGGACGGGTCGCGATGCGCGCCGGCGGGCTGTCGGTCGCCCGGCTCCAGCCCGGCGGCCTCGGCCAGGTCCACGGCCGCCGCCATGCGGGCGAGGACGGTGTCGTCGCGCGACAAGAACGCGCTGATGCGCTCGGCGGGCCGGCCGCCGCCGGCGGCCAACGCCTCGAGTTCGGCGACGGCGTCCAACACCCGCTGATAGCGCGCCTCGGCGCCCAGCGCGCCGATTCTGGCCAGGACGGCGTCGACGCCGCTCATCCGATGCAGCAGGGTCAGCACCTGGGCCGGGGTGCGGCCCTGCCGCAGCGCGGCGACCGCCAGCGCGGTGCCGAACAGGTCGAGGCTGTCGAGCAGGCGCTGCCGTGCCTCCGTCGGCACCGGGGCGTCGGCGGCCAGGAATGTGGCGAAGGAGCCGTCGAAGCACGCCGTGCCGGGGTGAGCGGCCAGCGCGGCCAGCGCGGTCCACTGGGCGCTGTCCAGGTCGTCGAGCGCGGCGACCGCGAGCAGCCCGGTCATCGGTTCCATGGGCACGCCGAGCAGCGCCGAGAGCTCCGTGCACCTGGCGCGCGCCGCCGCGATGGGGCCGTCGCCGCCCCGGCCGGACAGCGAGCCCGCCAGGTCTGCCTTGTTCAGCACCGCCAGCACCGGGCGCCCGGCCGCCGCGACGGCCTGGGTGTCCTCGGGCTTGACCACCTCGGTGATCACGTAAACCACCGCGTCGACGTCGCGCTCGGCCGCCGGGCTGTCGACGGCGACGCCCGCCGCGCGTCCCGCGCCGTCCAGGGCGCGGCGCACGGTGCGACAGCCGACCCCCCGGCGGCCGCGCACAACCACGCGCAGGGGCGCGGCGCATCGCTGCCCGATCGCCGTCAGGCGCGGGTCGACCTGGCCGGCGGCGAAGCGCGCCAGCTCGTCGACGAAACTCTGGTGTCCCTGTTCCCTCATATCCCGCCTGTTCGGTTCTGGATGACCCCGCGCCCGGCCGGCGTCGCCGCTACCGGAGGCAGCGCCGGGGCCGAGCGGTCCCACCGAATGGTGGCACCCACGCCACCAAGAAGCGAGCCACCGTTAATGAGTTACCAGGTGGAGGCAACTGTTGGGTATCAATCCGGACCAGGGGCGGCTACATCCGAGGTTTATAGGCCACCATGGACAAATGCATGCGCAGCGCGGGATGGCGATGTCTGCCGACACGCCGACGGGGGGCCCGGACCGCCCCGAACAGCGCTATCTGCCGGCCACGGCGTTCCGATCGCGGCGATCGGCGCTGTCCGATGCGCAGCGCGAGACCTGGGAACGGCGCTGGCCCGAGCTCGGGCTGTCGGTGGGCGCCGCAACCGACGAACCCGACGGCCCCGAACCCGCGCTGGACACCCGCGGCTGGTTCGGGCGACAGGCCCCGGTGGTACTCGAAATCGGTTGCGGCAGTGGCATATCCACACTGGCGATGGCCAAGGAAGAGCCCGATATCGATGTGGTCGCGGTGGAGATCTACCGGCGCGGGCTGGCGCAGCTGCTGTGCGCGATCGACCGCGACAAAGTCAGCAACATCCGGCTGATCCGCGGCAACGCCCTCGACGTCCTGCAACGCCTCATCGCGCCGGGTTCGTTGACCGGCGTGCGCGTCTTCTTTCCCGATCCGTGGCCGAAGGCGCGCCACCACAAACGCCGGTTCCTGCAGCCGGGCACGATTGGCTTGATAGCCGACCGGCTACTCCCCGGAGGTGTCCTGCACGTTGCGACGGACCACGCCGGCTACGCCGAGCACATCGCCGAGGTCGGCGCGGGCGAGCCCCGGCTGCACCGGGCCGATCCCGACAGTGCGCTGCCGATCTCGGTCGCGCGCCCGACCACCAAGTACGAGACGAAGGCTCAAGAAGCGGGCAGCGCCGTCACCGAATTCATTTGGCTTAGACGATGAGTAGGCGATGAGTATGAGCCTGACCGAACAGGCCGCGACCGGTGCCCAACCCGTCGCGCCGCCGGCGCTGCTGACCGGCGACGAGCTGGGCGGCTTCTCTCCCCCGGGTGGCCGCGTGCTGCTGGTGTGGGACGCCCCGAACCTGGACATGGGGCTGGGCTCCATCCTGGGCCGCCGCCCGACAGCCCTGGAACGCCCGCGGTTCGACGCGCTGGGCCGCTGGTTGCTGGCGCGCACGGCCGAAGTCAGCGCCGGTCGCCCCGGCGTCGTGGTGGAACCCGAGGCCACGGTGTTCACCAACATCGCGCCCGGCAGCGCCGACGTCGTCCGGCCGTGGGTCGACGCCCTCCGTAACGTGGGGTTTGCGGTCTTCGCCAAGCCGAAGATCGATGAGGACAGCGACGTCGACCGCGACATGCTGGCCCACATCGAACTGCGGCGCACCGAGGGGTTGGCGGCGCTGGTGGTGGCGTCGGCCGACGGTCAGGCGTTTCGTCACCCGCTGGAAGACATCGCACGAAGCGGGGTCGGCGTCCAGGTGATCGGATTTCGCGAACATGCGAGTTGGGCGCTAGCGTCGGATACCTTGGACTTCGTTGATCTGGAGGATATCGCTGGTGTCTTCCGGGAACCATTGCCGCGGATCGGCCTAGATTCGCTGCCTGACCAGGGTGCGTGGCTGCAGCCGTTCCGGCCGCTCTCCGCGCTGCTGACCGCGCGTGTGTGACACTGGAAAACCGATGCGCGGGTCGTTAACGATCCAGTAAGGAGCTTGCGTGTTCGCCTGGTGGGGTCGAACTGTGTACCGATACCGGTACATCGTGATCGGGGTCACGGTAGCTCTGTGTCTGCTGGGTGGCGTCTTCGGAATCAGCCTGGGCAAGCATGTTACACAGAGCGGCTTCTACGACGACGGCAGCCAATCCGTTAAGGCCTCGGTGCTGGGCGACCAGACCTACGGCCGCGACCGCACCAGCCACGTGGTGGCCACCTTCACCGCCCCCGACGGAAAAACCGTCGATGATGCGGCGTGGCGGAACAAGATCATCGGCGAGCTCAACAAGTTCAAGACCGACCACTCCGACCAGGTCGTCGGCTGGGCCGGCTGGCTGGCTGCGCCGGACAGCACCAACCCCGTCATCAAGGGGATGGTCAGCGAGGACAAGAAGCACACCTTCGTGTCGATCCCGCTGAAGGGCAACGACGACGACAGCATCCTCAACAACTACAAGACCATCCAGCCGGACCTGCAGAAGCTCGACGGCGGCACCGTGCAACTGGCCGGCCTCGAGCCGATCGCCGAAGCGCTGACCGGCACCATCGCCACCGACCAGCGCCGCATGGAGGTCCTGGCGCTGCCGTTGGTGACGGTCGTGCTGTTTTTGGTGTTCGGCGGCGCGGTCGCCGCCGGCCTGCCGGCCATCGTGGGTGGCCTGAGTATCGCCGGCTCGCTGGGCATCCTGCGCCTGGTCGCCCTGTTCGGGCCGGTGCACTTCTTCGCCCAGCCGGTCGTCTCGCTGATCGGCCTGGGTATCGCGATCGACTATGGGCTTTTCGTGGTGAGCCGGTTCCGGGAGGAGATAGCCGAGGGCTACGACACCGAGGCCGCGGTGCGAAGAACCGTGATGACGGCCGGGCGCACCGTGACCTTCTCCGCGGTGCTGATCATCGCGTCCAGCGCCAGCCTGCTGGTGCTGCCGCAGGGCTTCGTGCATTCGCTCACCTACGCGATCTTCGCCGCCGTGGGGCTTGCGGCGTTGCTGTCGATCACGTTCCTGCCGGCGTGCCTGGCCATCCTCGGCCGCCACGTCGACGCGCTGGGCGTGCGGACCGCGTTCCGGGTGCCGTTCCTGCGGAACTGGAAGTATTCGCGCGCCTACCTGAACTGGCTGGCCGACCGGCTGCAGAAGACGAAGACCCGCGAAGAGGTCGAGGCCGGATTCTGGGGCAAGCTCGTCAACTGGGTGATGAAGAAGCCGCTGGCCTTCGCCATCCCGATCGCCGTCGGCATGATCCTGCTGGTCATCCCGCTGGGCAACCTGTCGTTCGGCGGCATGAGCGAGAAGTACCTCCCCCCGGACAATCCGGTGCGCCTGGCGCAGGAACACTTCGACAAGCAATTCCCCGGCTATCGGACCGAGCAGCTGACGATGGTGATCCAGAGCACCAACGGCAGCAAGGTGACCGACCAGCAGGTGGCCGACATCCGCAACAGGATCTCCTCGATCGGCGGCTTCACCGACAAGACCTGGGAGGAGCGGGCCTGCCCGACCATCGCCGGTAACCCCTGCGTCGCCGGCCCGAACGGGACGACGGTGCCCAAGGACGGCTCGGTCCGGGTGATCCAGAACGGCCTGGTCAACAAGAGCGATGCGGCGAAGAAGCTCGCCGAACTGCGGTCGGTGAATCCGCCGAAGGGGCTGAACCTCTATGTCGGCGGCACACCGGCGCTGGAGCAGGACAGCATTCACAGCCTGGCCGAGAAGGGCCCGTTGATGCTGGTGCTGTTGCTCAGCGCCACCCTGCTGCTGATGTTCCTGGCCTTCGGGTCGGTGGTGCTGCCGGTCAAGGCGGTGCTGATGAGCGCGCTCACGCTGGGCTCCACTTTGGGCATCCTGACCTGGATCTTTGTCGACGGGCACCTGTCGGGCATCTTGAACTTCACCCCGACCCCGCTGATGGTGGTGCTCATCGCGCTGGTCGTCGCCGTCGGCTTCGGTCTGGCCACCGACTACGAGGTGTTCCTGGTCTCGCGCATGGTCGAGGCGCGCGAACGCGGCATGTCGACGGCCGAGGCCATCCGGATCGGGACGGCGACCACCGGGCGCCTGATCACGGCCGCCGCGCTGGTGCTGGCGGTGGTCGCCGGTTCGTTCGTGTTCTCCGACCTGGTGCTGATGAAGTATCTGGCCTTCGGTCTGATGGCGGCGCTGCTGCTGGATGCCACCGTCGTCCGGATGTTCCTGGTGCCGTCGGTGATGAAACTGCTCGGCGACGACTGCTGGTGGGCGCCGCGCTGGGCCCGCCGCCTGCAGAACAAGATCGGCCTCGGCGAGATCGACCTGCCCGACGAGCGCAAGCGGCCCACGCTCAACGGCCGGCCCGCGCGGCCGCCGGTGGCGGCCAGCCTGGTCGCCGCGGCACCGCGGCCCCCGCACGACCCGACCCATCCCGGAGCGCTGGAACCGTCGCGCCCGGCGCGGCCCGGCCCCACGGACCCGCGGCCCGCGCAGGAACCGGCCGCGAGCACCACGCGCATCCCGGCCCGGCCGAGCCAGCCGACCGAAGCCAAGACCACGCGCTTCTCCGCCCAAGGAGCGCCCGGCCGTGACCGGCCGGCCGACCCGCGTCCGGCCAATTCCGCGCAGCGGGCCCCGGCGCCGGGCCCGGCGGCACCGCCGTCCGGCGATCAGACGCGGGCCATCCCGGTTCCCGGCAACCGACCTGACGACAACGGCGACGCCGCCGAACCCACCACCGCCCTGCCCAAGCTGCGCGCGGAAGGCAACGACCCCAACGCGGCCGGCGACCAGGCGAACGCGCGGGGTCAGGGTGACAACGGCGACCCGGCGCGGCAACGCCGGCGCTCCGGCGGCGGCCTGTCCGCCCAGGATCTGCTGCGCCGCGAGGGACGGCTGTAATCAGGCGCCCGGGCGGCGCTTAAAGCCCTTGAGCCGCGAAAAGGCTTGAGCCTCAGCCGGGTTCGTCCTCGGGCCTGTCGGGCTCGGCCTGCAGGATCGCGTTCTTATCGTCCGCCTCCTCGGTCTGTTTCTCGGCTTCGGCGGACGGATCGGGCGCCAACAGCACCTGGATCGCGTTGTTGAGGAACGCCACCGTGGGAACGGCCAGCAGGGCGCCGACGATCCCGGCGAGCACGCCGCCGGTAGAGATGGCGAGCACCACCCCGAGCGGGTGAATGGAGACCGCGCGTCCCATCACCAGCGGTTGCAGCAGATGGGCCTCGATCTGGTTGACCGCGATCAGCAGGCCCAGCGTGATCAACGCATACACGACCCCCTTGGCCAGCAGCGCGACCACCACGGCCACCAGGCCCGAGATCAGCGCACCGACCAGCGGGATGAACGCGCCCAGGAACACCAGCGATGACAGCGGCAGCGCGAGCGGGACGCCCATGATGGCCAAACCGGTGCCGACCCCGGCCGCGTCGGTCAGGGCCACCAGGAAGGTGGCCCGCACGTATCCGATCAGCGACCCATAGCCGGCGTTGCCGGCTTCGTGCACCCGGCCGCGCACGTCGGACGGGATGATCTGCACGACGTACTGCCAGATGTTGCGCCCGCCGTAGAGAAAGAAGATCAGCGTGAACAGCACCAGCACCGCCGCGGTGACCAGCTCCGTGACGGTGGCCGCGGTGGACAGCGCGCCGCTGGTCAGCTTCGCCTGATTGTTGTGCAGCGCCTCGATGGCGGCGTTGCCCGCGCTGTCGATCTGTTCGTTGCGCAGGTGCGCCGGCCCGTGGATGAGCCAGCGCCGCGTCGACTCGATGCTCTGCGTCACCTGCTCGGTCAGCCCGGGCAGGCCGTCGATGAACTGCAGGATGACGAACGCCAGGATGCCGCCCAGGATCGCGAAGCCACCCAACAGCACCAGCGCCACCGCACCGCCGCGGGGCAGGCCACGCTTGTCCAGCCAGTCGACCACCGGCACCAGCAACGCGCTCAGCAGCAGCGCCACCAGCACGGGGACGACGATGACTTCGAGTTTCTTCACCACCCACAACAGGGCAAGCACGGCGACCAGGATGACCAGCAGGCGCCAGGCCCAGGCGGCGGTCTTGCGGACGAGGGGTTCGACCGACGCGTCGTCGGCGTTTGCTGACATTTGGCCAGCCTATCCGCCGCGGCGCGCCGTCAAACGTCTCTCTACGCCCGCTCGACGGCTGTGATGCGTCGGCCGGAGCCGTCGCCGTCGGCACGATCCGATCACGACCCCGGAACTTCCGAGACACGGTGGGCGGTGCGCAGCGATCGCCGCGCCACCTGCACCGTTACCCTAAATCACGTGCCGCACGACGCACCCGCCCGCAATCTCGACTTCCCGCGCGAGGAAACCCCGCGCGGGAAGTACTGGTGGGTGCGCTGGGTGATCCTCGCCGCGGTAGCCATCGTGCTTGCCGTCGAGGTTTCGCTGGGCTGGGATCAGCTGGCCAAAGCCTGGATGAGCCTGTACGAGGCGAATTGGTGGTGGTTGCTCGCATCGGTGGCGGCGGCGGCCGCGTCGATGCACAGCTTTGCCCAGATCCAGCGCACGTTACTCAAGTCGGCCGGCGTGCACGTCAAGCAGTTGCGCTCCGAGGCCGCGTTCTACGCCGCCAATTCGCTGAGCACCACGCTGCCCGGCGGGCCCGTGCTGTCGGCGACCTTCCTGTTCCGGCAGCAGCGGCTGTGGGGCGCATCCGCCGTCGTGGCCTCGTGGCAGCTGGTGATGTCGGGTGTGCTGCAGGCGGTGGGATTGGCTTTGCTCGGCCTGGGCGGCGCCTTCCTGCTGGGCGCCAAGAACAACCCGTTCTCGCTGCTGTTCACCCTCGGCGGGTTCGTCGCGCTGCTGCTGCTGGCCCAGGCCGTCGCGTCACGGCCGGAGCTGATCGACGGGATCGGCTGCCGGGTGCTGGCGTGGGTCAATTCGGTGCGCGGCAGGCCGGCCGACACCGGCCTGGACAAGTGGCGCGAGACGTTGATGCAGCTGGAATCGGTGAGCCTGGGCCGTCGCGACCTGGGGGTGGCGTTCGGCTGGTCGATGTTCAACTGGATCGCCGACGTTGCCTGCCTGGGCTTCGCCGCCTACGCCGCCGGGGATCACGCCTCGGTGGCCGGGTTGACGGTGGCGTATGCGGCCGCCCGCGCGGTCGGCACGATCCCGTTGATGCCCGGCGGCCTGTTGATCGTCGAGGCGGTGCTGGTGCCGGGCCTGGTGTCCAGCGGGATGTCGCTGCCCAACGCGATTTCGGCGATGCTGATCTACCGGCTGATCAGCTGGTTGCTCATCTCCGCGATCGGCTGGGTGGTGTTCTTCTTCGTGTTCCGCACCGAGAACATCGCCGACTCCGACGAGGATCCGATCACGGGTCCGCTCCCAATCGTGCCGCTGCAGGGCGACTCCGCGGCCGACCCGACCGAGACCGCGCTGCAGGGGCCGTTGCCGCCGGACCGGAATCCGGAACCCGAGCTCTAGCCGACGGTGTTGCCGCGCGACGGGCCCGGCAGCGGGTTGGTCGCCGCGGGCGGCGCCGGCTGCGGCGCGGCGGCCGGGGCACCACCGGTCGTCCCGGCCAGCGGCGACGCGGCGGCGGGGTTACCGGGCAGCGCGGGCAGCCCACCGGCCGCGCCCTGCGCCTGCTGCATCAGGCCCATCGCCTGCGGGATGGAGATCGGCAACTTGCACTGCAGCGACAGGTTGGTCAGCGGCTGGGCGATCGACGTCATGTCACCGGCGACCTTGGGGTTGGCATCGAAATAGGACTTCAGGCCGTTCACCGACTGCGGCCCCGCCTGCTGCTGCAGCATCGAGGTCATCGTCTGGTTGGTCTCCGGGTGCGAATCCAGGTAGTCGCCCATCGACTTGGAGACCGAGCCGATCGTCCGGGCGACCTCGCTGGCCGCGCACGGGTCGTTGGCCCCGGTCGCGGGCGCCCCGGCGAGCACCGCGACGGCCGCCCCGGGCACCGTGGCGGCGATCAGCCCGACGAAGATTTTGCGACCCCGTCCAGCGGTGGCTCTCGTCATGGACAACTCCTTAGGAGTTTGCGACGACCGCCGACTCGGCGCCTCGCAAACGACTGCAATGAGACGGCCCGACGCGATGAAGGCGTCCCCCCGAAATCCCCCGGAGGCCTCGCGGGCCATCCGACATCCTGCCACCGCCGATATCACCCCTGCCAGTCCGAACGAACGCCGGGACGGGATATGTGACCGAAATCCCGCTTGGTCAACGGTTCACAACGTCTTCGCAGCGTCTTGGCAACAACGCCGTCGCCGCAGCTCAGGAACTAGATAAGCCCACATAATCCACAGCCTGCTGCGGTATCGTCGCCAACACGCGTTAGCGAGAACCGGGGAGCGACAAAATCCAGCAGTTAATGATGCGCCTCAGCCGCAGCCTGCGTAGGTACCGCTGGTTGGTCTTCACGGGCTGGTTGCTGGCATTGGTTCCGGCGGTCTACCTGGCGCTGACGCAGTCGGGCAACCTGACCGGCGGTGGGTTCGACGTGGCCGGATCGCAGTCGCTGGCGGTGCACGACCAGCTCGAGGATCTCTATCACGACCAGGGTGGATCGTCGCTGGCGCTGGTGGCGGCCCCCCGGCCCGACGCCAGCTATCAGGACATGAACGACGCCGTCGCGCAGCTGCGGCAGATCGCCGCCGGCATCCCTGGCACCACCGAGATACCCAACCCCACCCAGCGGCCCCCGCAGCCCGACCGGCCCTACGTGCTGTCGGTGCGGCTGGATTCCCGCAACACCAGCGACGTCGCCAAGCAGCTGCGCACCAAGGTCGGCATCAAGGGCGACCAGCCCGGCCAGACCGCGGACGGCCGCGTGCGGCTCTACGTCATCGGGCAGGGCGCGCTGTCCGCCGCCGCCGCGGCCAACACCAAGCACGACATCGCCGCCGCCGAGAAGTGGAACCTGCCGGTCATCCTGATCGTGCTGCTCGCGGTGTTCGGCTCGCTGGCCGCCGCCGCCATCCCGCTGGCCCTGGGCATCTGCACGGTCGTGGTCACCATGGGCCTGGTCTATCTGCTGTCCGCCTACACCACCATGTCGGTGTTCGTGACCTCGACGGTGTCCATGTTCGGGATCGCGCTGGCCGTCGACTATTCCCTGTTCATCCTGATGCGGTTCCGCGAGGAGCTGCGCACCGGGCGCCAGCCCCGCGAAGCCGTCGACGCCGCGATGGCCACCTCCGGGCTGGCCGTGGTGCTATCCGGCATGACGGTGATCGCCTCCCTCACCGGGATCTACGTGATCAACACCCCGGCGCTGAAGTCGATGGCCACCGGCGCCATCCTGGCCGTCGCGGTGGCCATGCTGACCTCGACGACCCTGACGCCGGCGGCGTTGGCGACGTTCGGGCGTGCGGCCGCCAAGCGGTCGGGCTTCCTGCACTGGTCGCGGCGGCCCGAGAGCACGCAGTCCCGGTTCTGGAACCGCTGGATCGGCTGGGTGATGCGCCGGCCGTGGGTGTCCGCGCTGGCGGCATCGCTGGTGCTTCTTGTGATGGCGGCGCCGGCGGCGTCGATGGTGCTGGGCAACAGCCTGCTGCGCCAGTTCGACTCGTCGCACGAAATCCGCGCCGGGGTGGGCGCCGCGGCGCAGGCCCTCGGCCCCGGCGCGCTGGGCCCCATCCGGGTGCTGATCAACTTCCCCGACGGCGGCGCGGCCTCCCCCGAACACAGCCACACCGTCGGCGCGATCCGCCAGCGGATGTCGCAGGCGCCCAACATCGTCTCGGTGTCGCCGCCGCAGTTCGCCGAGGACAACGGCAGCGCACTGCTGTCCGCGGTGCTGTCGGTGGACCCCGAGGACATGAAGGCCCGCGAGACGGTCGGCTGGATGCGCGCGCAGCTGCCCAAGGTTCCGGAGGCGGGCACGGCGCGCGTCGACGTGGGCGGCCCGACCGCGCTGATCAAAGACTTCGACGACCAGGTGTCGGCGACTGAGCCGCTGGTGCTGGCCATCGTCGCGGCAATCGCGTTCGTGATGCTGCTGGTTTCGGTCCACTCTGTCTTCCTGGCGCTCAAGGGCGTCCTGATGACGTTGCTGTCGGTCGCCGCCGCCTACGGCAGCCTGGTCATGGTGTTCCAGTGGGGGTGGCTGAAGGATCTCGGCTTCGCCCAGATCAGCTCGATCGACAGCACCGTGCCGCCGCTGGTGCTCGCGATGACCTTCGGGTTGTCGATGGACTACGAGATCTTCCTGCTCACCCGCATCCGGGAGCGCTTCCTGCATTCTGGTAACACCCGCGACGCGGTGGCTTACGGCGTCAGCACCAGCGCCCGCACCATCACCAGCGCCGCGCTGATCATGATCGCCGTGTTCGTCGGCTTCGCGTTCGCCGGCATGCCGCTGGTGGCCGAGATCGGCGTGGCGTGCGCGGTCGCGATCGCGGTGGACGCCACCGTGGTGCGGCTGGTGATGGTGCCGGCGTTGATGGCGATGTTCGCCCAGTGGAACTGGTGGCTGCCGGCGTGGCTGTCCCGGGTGCTGCCGTCGGTCGACTTCGACCGGCCACTGCCCGAGGTCGACCTCGGCGACGTGGTCGTCATCCCCGACGACATCTCGGCGCTGGTGGCGCCCAGCGCCGACCTGCGGATGGTGCTCAAGTCCGCCGCGAAGCTCCAGCACCTCGCGCCCGACGCCATCTCCGTCACCGATCCGCTCGCCTTCACCGGCTGTGGCCGCAACGCGCAGGCGTCGCCGGGCCCGGACGAGGAGCAGACCCGGGGTCTGGGGCCCGCGCAGATCCCGCACCAGGTCGCCCTCGGCGAGGAGAAGGTCAGCGTCGGCGTGGGTGCCGCCGCCAGGAAGCCCGGCACCAACGGCCACACCAACGGCTCCCTGGCGGCCAAGAAGCTGGTCGGCGGCCTGACCTCGCGCAACGGCATCGCCAAGGCCATCGCCGGGACGGACCGGCCCGTGCACCCGGTGACGCTGTGGCGTGGCCGCCTGTCGGTCGCGATCGACGCGCTGGAGACCGACACCACGACGGCGGGCGGCGGGCCGAGATACGAGCGGCGCAGCCCGGTGGAGACCACCAACGTGCAGCTGCCCACCGGCGACCGGCTGCGGGTGCCGACCGGCGCCGAGACCCTGCGGCTCAAGGGCTACCTGATCATGTGCCGTAACAGTCGGCGCGATTATGCCGATTTTGCAGACATGGTCGATTCGTTGGAGCCCGAGACCGCCGCGGTGGTGCTGGCCGGAATGGACAGGTATTACTGTTGTAAATCATCCAGGCAGCAGTGGATTGCCACCCAGTTGGTCCGTCGACTCGCAGATCCCGACCCCTGCGATTACCCGGAAGACCAGGGATCGGACGCCGACGCCAACGCGGACTGGGAGGGAGTCAGGCAACGCTGCCTGTCCGTGGCGGTAGCGATGCTGGAGGAGGCGAGGTGACGTTGGCACCCGACCGACGCCCCGCACCGCCGCCCCACCGGCCGGGCCCCGAGCAGCGTCCCCGCGGCAATGGACCCTCGGGAGGACCATCCGGGTCCTTCCAGGATCCCGACCAGCCGGTGGAGTTCTGGCCGACCGCGGCCATTCGGTCCGCCCTGCAGGGCGGCGACATCGCGACCTGGAAGCGCATCGCCGGCGCACTCAAGCGCGACCCGTACGGGCGGACCGCCCGTCAGGTCGAGGAGGTTCTCGAAGGCACCCGGCCCTACGGCATCGCCAAGGCGCTGTGGGAGGTGCTCGAGCGGGCCCGTACCCACCTGGAGGCCAACGAGCGCGCCGAGGTGGCGCGCCACGTGCGGCTCCTGATCGACCGGTCGGGCCTGGCCCCGCAGGAATTCGCGTCGCGCATCGGCGTCACGGCCGAGGAGCTGGACGGTTACCTCGACGGCAGCACCAGCCCGACGGCCGCGCTGATGATCCGGATCCGGCGGCTGTCGGACCGGTTCGTCAAGGTGAAGTCCGCCCGGTCCGCCGAAGCCAACTGACCCCAGCTACCTGACCGGCAGCACGTCGGCGACCAACCAGTCGCTGCCCCGTTTGGTCAGTGTCACCCGCAGTGCCGGCGCCGCCTGACTGGGCGGCTGGCCCGGGGTGTTCTGGGTGACCCGCAGAATCACCGCCACGCTGGCCGCCGTCGGCCCGAGGGCCTCGACTCCGGCCGATACCGTGGTGGCCTGCGCCGTGACGTTGTGCTGGGCCAGATCCGCGCTGGACTTGCTGTACTGCTCCTTGAACGCGGCCGCGTGCTCCGGGACGATCATCGCCGTGGCACGGTCGATGGAGCCGGCCGGGGCGGTGGGGCTGAACGACGCCATCGCCTCCGCCATGCCGGTGGCGATCTGGACGACCTGGCGCGAGTCGTTGGTGAAGTCGTTGTCCGCCCTTGTCCAGTGCGTGTAGCCGGTCGCCACGGCCGCGGCCAGCGCCGTCGTGCACAGCAGCACCACCGCCAACCGCAACCCCGGGGCGTCGTCGTCGGTGCCGAGGCTGACCGAATCGCGGCGTAGCAGCCAGAAATTGATCGCCACGCCCTCGACGATCAGCAGGATCAACACCGAGCACGCCGAGACCCACCACAGCGGCCAGCCGAGCACCAGCCCGATGGCCAGCAGGGCCGCGATCGCGGCCAGCGGGGCCAGGATGTCGAAGGCGAACAGCCGCCAGACGTTCCTCATCGGATCGACGCCAATCCGGAGATCATCTGCTTGCCGTCCACGTCAGAGACGTCCAGCCGCAGGTTCCAGTGCACGGTTTGCGGCTTGGCCCCGACGTTTTCGCTGACCGACGTGGCGATCACCATCACCGAGTCGGTTCGGCTCGCGAACGGCGGCAGCTTGGTGGTGACTATGTCTCTTGGAGGCCTCGTGCCCGCCGGCTGGGTGTCCAGGTCGTGGTGCACGGTTTCGACCGCCACCGCCTCGATCCGCCCGGCGCTCTTGGACTGCAGCTTCTCCACGACCGCCTTGTAGGGCTGCACGGCGGCGTCGAAGTCGGTGTTGAGCTCGCCGACCGTGCCGTCGTGCAGCCGCTGCAGGCTGGCGTCGACGTTGCCACTGTTCATGTTGATCAACACGTTCGCCCAGTCCGCGGCGGTCTGCATGGCCCGGCTCAGGTAGCCGCGCTCGGCGACCTGGTCGCGGTGGTCGGACCAGATGATGAAGCCGAGCACCACCGCGGCCACCGACAACACACCGAGCACCGCCGACGCGATGCCGTAATGGGAAAAGACTTCGGCGCTTTCGGATTCGTCTTCGCCGACGTCGCTCGCGTCATCGTTCGCGTCGTCGTCGGGGGCGACGTCAACGCAATCTTCTTCGGCAGATGGCTCGGTTCGCTCGCCCTCGGACATGGCCCGATCGTCGCACCCGGGAAAGATGGAAGGATGGCGGGGTGACGAATACGGCCATCCGCTCGGGCATCGACCTGAGCTTTGTCGACGACAGTATCCGCCCCCAAGACGACCTGTTCGGTCACGTCAACGGCCGCTGGCTGGCCGAATACGAGATACCGGCGGACCGGGCGACCGACGGCGCCTTCCGCCAGCTGTACGACCGCGCCGAGGAACAGGTGCGCGACCTGATCGTGGAGGCCAGCCAGCAGGGTTCGGCCGCCGCGGACGACGACGCGCAGCGCATCGGCGACCTGTACGCCAGCTTCCTCGACGAGGACACCGTGCAGAGCCGCGGCGTGCGGCCGCTGCTGGACGAGATGGCGGTGATCGACGAGGCCGCCGACGCCGACGCGCTGGCCCGGGCCATCGGCGCGCTGCAGCGCACCGGCGCGGGTGGGGGCGTCGGGGTGTACGTGGACACCGACGCCAAGAACTCGGCCCGCTACCTGGTGCACTTCACCCAGTCCGGCCTCGGGCTGCCCGACGAGTCCTACTACCGCGAGGAGCGGCACGCCGAGGTGCTGGAGGCCTACCCCGCGCACATCGCGCGGATGTTCGCCCTGGTGTTCGGCGGGGACCCGGCCGACCACGTCCAGACCGCCGACCGCATCGTCGCGCTGGAGACCAGGCTGGCCGAGGCGCACTGGGACGTGGTCAAGCGCCGCGACGCCGACCTCACCTACAACCTGCGCACCTTCGCGGAGCTTCGCGACGAGTCGGTGGGCTTCGACTGGGCCGGCTGGGCCGGCGCGCTCGGCGCGAACCCCGATGCCCTCGCGGAAGTGATTGTGCGCCAACCGGATTACCTACGCACCTTCGCCGAGCTGTGGCGCAGCGAGGACCTGGAGGTGTGGAAGAGCTGGGCGCGGTGGCGGCTGATCCGCGCGCGGGCCGCCTGGCTGACCGACGAGCTGGTGTCCGCGGACTTCGACTTCTACGGCCGGCGGCTGACCGGCACCGAGCAGATCCGGGACCGGTGGAAGCGCGCGGTGTCGCTGGTGGAGAACCTGATGGGCGACGCCGTCGGAAAGCTCTATGTGCAGCGGCATTTCCCGCCCGGGGCGAAGGCCCGCATCGACGAGCTGGTCGCCAACCTGCGGGCGGCGTACCGGATGAGCATCAGCGATCTGGACTGGATGACACCGCAGACCCGGGAGCGGGCGCTGACCAAGCTGGAGAAGTTCACCGCCAAGGTCGGCTACCCCTCCAAGTGGCGTGACTACTCGTCGCTGGTGATCGACCGCGGCGACCTGTACGGCAACTACCAGCGCGGCTACGCGGTCAACCACGACCGTGAGCTGGCCAAGCTCGGCGGGCCGGTGGACAAAGACGAGTGGTTCATGACGCCGCAGACCGTCAACGCCTACTACAACCCGGGAATGAACGAAATCGTCTTCCCGGCAGCGATTCTGCAGCCGCCGTTCTTCGACGCCGAGGCCGACGACGCGGCCAACTACGGTGGCATCGGCGCGGTGATCGGGCACGAGATCGGCCACGGCTTCGACGACCAGGGCGCGAAATACGACGGCGACGGCAACCTCATCGACTGGTGGACCGACGCCGACCGGACCGAATTCGGCGCGCGCACAAAGGCTCTCATCGAGCAATACGACAGCTACACGCCGCGCGGCCTGGGCGGTGACCACCACGTCAACGGCGCGTTCACCGTCGGGGAGAACATCGGCGACCTGGGCGGCTTGTCGATCGCGCTGCTGGCCTACCAGTTGTCGCTGAACGGCCAGCCCGCCCCGGTGATCGACGGTCTGACCGGCGTGCAGCGCGTGTTCTACGGCTGGGCCCAGGTGTGGCGCACCAAATCCCGTGACGCGGAGGCGATCCGGCGCCTGGCGGTGGATCCGCACTCGCCGCCGGAGTTCCGCTGCAACGGCGTGTTGCGCAACATGGACGCGTTCTACGACGCCTTCGAGGACGCCGACTCCGGTGCGCTGTTCCTGGAGCCGGACAGCCGGGTCAAGATCTGGAACTGACGCCGCTGGGTATCGGGGCGGGCTCGATCCGCGCGGGCACGTGCTTGTGCCACGGCGTGCCCGCGTAAGGGTCGCGCCACTCGGTCGAGGTGAGCACGTTCGGCGCGACGCCGGGGGTGACGGTGCGTCCCTCGTCGTCGACGTAATCGAGCCCAAAACCGTTGGGCAGGGCGGCATGCCCGGCCATCATCGTCTCGGTGATCTCGATGGTGGCCTCGGCGCTACCGGCCGCGGTGCTGATGCGCGCCCGGTCCCCCGCGCCGAGCCCGAGGGCCTGGGCATCCTCGACGCTGATCCGCAGCGCGCCCTCGGCGTCGCGTTTGCGCCAGGTGGGGTCGCGGAAGATGTCGTTGGCGGTGTAGGCGCGCCGCTCCCCCACCGACAGCACGATCGGGAATTCCGGCGTGGTCAGCCGGGGTGGAATCCGGGACAGCGTCTTCAATTCGTCGAGCATCGACGGGATTTCCAGCGCGATCTTGTGGTCGGGGTGGCTGATCAGCGTGAAGTCGTCCTCGTAGTTGTGCACGGTGAACGTCACCCCCGACGGGGTGTTCAGGATCGCGTCGAACAGGGCGTTGCCGTCGGCGTGCCCGGCGCGCCGGACCGCATCCGGATAACTCATGGCGGTCTTTTGGGCAAGTCCCCACAGCGCGGCCGCACCGCGGAGCCCTTCGGGCAGGATGGGCCCGAGCGTTTCGTAAAGCACGTACGGAAGGAGTTGCGCAACGGTCGGATTGGCCGCCGCACCGAGAAACGCCTCGGTGTAGGCCTGGCGGCCCTGTCGCGCGGCCTCGTGCAGCGGCCGCAGATCCGCGTCATCCAGCACGCCGAGCGCCCGCACCAGCCGCGCCCAGATTTCCGGCTCGGCCAGGGTACCCGGCAGGGGCTCCATCAGCGGACGGCGCAAGTGGAAGGTGTTGTGCGGGAATTCCAGGTTGAAGAACGTGGCTTCCGGCTTCTCGAATTGCGACGCGGCGGGCAGCACATAGTGTGCAAGCCTGGCCGTCTCGGTCATCGCGACGTCGATGACCACCATCAGTTCCAGGGCTTGAAAGGCCTCCCGGCAGGCGGCCGAATTGGCCAGTGAATGCGCGGGATTGCTGCTTTCCACGATCATGGCCCGGAAGCGATCCGGGTGGTCGGTCAGGATTTCCTCGGGCACCACATTGCTGGGCACCAGGCCGGAGATGATCGGGGCGCCGGTGACCGGTGTGCGTCCGGAGAACTGGCCGAACAGCGGGGCGAACGATGAATGTAGGTGCTGGCCACCCTTTTTCGCGAAGTTGCCGGTGAGGATCCACAGCAGCTTGTTCAGATAGGAGCACAGTGTGCTGTTGGGTGCCTGCTGCACGCCGAGGTCCTCGAACACCGACACGCTGGCGGCCGTGCCGATGCGCCGCGCCGCCGCCCGCAGCAGTTCCCGGTCGACGCCGCAATGCTGGGCGTAGTCGGCCACCGGAACCTCGCGCAGCGCGGCGCGCACGGCATCCGCGCCGCGCACGTGCTCGCCGAGAAATGCTTCGTTGCACAGGTTTTCCTGCACGAGGATGGCGGCCAGCGCCGCCAGGCACCACGCGTCGGTGCCGGGTCGCACCCGCAGGTGGAAGTCGGACATCTTGGCGGTGTCGGTGACCACCGGGTCGATCACGATCATCGAGCGGGCCGGATCCTTGGCGATCTCGTTGAGCACCACCCGGGCGCGCGGAAAGCTCTGCGACATCCACGGGTTCTTCCCGATGAACACCGCGACCTCGGCGTGCTCGAATTCGCCCCTGGTGTGGCCGCCGTAGAGTTGCCCGTCGATCCAGGCCTCTCCGGTTTTCTCCTGCGCCAACGCATTTGAGCGGTAGCGCGAGCCCAACGCCTTCAAGAAGGCGCCGCTGTAGGCCCCGCCCAGGTGATTGCCCTGCCCGCCGCCGCCGTAGTAGAAGATCTTGTCGCCGCCATAGCTGTCGCGAATGTGCTTGAAGCCCTCGGCGATCTCGACGATCGCCGTGTCCCAATCGATCTCCTCATAGCTGCCGTCGGCGCGGCGGCGCAGCGGGGAGGTCAGCCGCGCGCCGCTGTTCTGGTAGTGGTCCAGCCGCAGCGCCTTGTTGCAGGTATAGCCCTGCGAGGCCGGGTGCGCCTTGTCACCGCGGATGCGGGTCAGCCGGCGATCATCGACTTGGACGACGATGCCGCAGTTGCATTCACACAGGATGCACGCGCTGGATTGCCATTCACCGGTCATCGTGGGTTTCCTTTCCGAGCGGCCGACCAGACGCCGCCAGCAGGTCGCGCAGCTGGCGGTGGACGACGTCGAGGGGCATCAGGTCGCGTCGCACCCGCGCGAGCACGATCGCACCCTCGAGCGAGGTGGTGGCCATCACCGCCAATTCGCGCGCCCGCTCCGGCGCGATGCCGTCGGCGATGAACCGCGCGGCGATCAGGTCCGTCCATCGGTCGAAGACCGCTGCGGCGCGTTCGATCACCGTGCGTTCGGCGTCGTGCTGCTCGCCCGCTTCAACCGAGACGGCCACGATGGGGCAGCCCGCGCGAAAGTCGCTGTCGAGGAGCTGGCGACGGTACTGGTCGATCAACGTGTCCAGCAGTTGCCGGCCGTCCTCGGCGCCGGTGATGACGGCGGCGATGTACTCGCCGGCGTAGTCGACGGCCTCGCACAGCAGCTGGGTGCGCCCGCCGGGAAAGTAGTGGTAGGCCGATCCGCGGGGGGCGCCGCTGTGCTCGAGCACATCGGAGATGGCGGTGGCGCGGGCACCCCGCTCCCGGATCAACAGCGCGGCGGAAACGATCATCCGCTCGCGGGGACCACGCATCGCAGCTCCTCAGAGGTCTAGCTTATGTAAGATGCTATACATAAGTCGGCGATCCGGGGAAGCCCCATCGCCGGAACCGCGGCCACAAACGCGAAATCGCCCATCTCCGTGTGGAAATAGGCGATTTCGCGTGGTGGGTGCGGGTTAGTTCATCCAGTCGGCGGAGCCGTCGTTCTTCTTGTAGTTGCCGCCGCTGGAGTTCTTCACGACGATCGGGTCGCCCGGACCGAAGTTGTCGAAGAACCATTTGGCGTTGGCGGGGCTGATGTTGATGCACCCGTGGCTGACGTCGCGCTTGCCCTGGTCATCCACCGACCACGGCGCGCTGTGCACGTAGTCGCCGACGTTGTCGAAGCGGACCGCGTCCTCCACCGTCACCTTGTAGCCGTAGGTCGAGTTGACCGGCACCCCGTAGGTCGAGGAGTCCATCACCACCGAGGCCTTCTTGTCCTGCACGTAATAGGTGCCGTTGGGGGTCTGGTGATTGCCCGATGTCATGCCCATCGACATCGGGAAGGTCTTCTCCACGGTGCCGTTGCGGCTGATGGTCAGCTGGTGCGTGGCGTCGTCGGCGGTGGCGATCAGCGAGTCGCCGGTCTGGAAGGTGGACACGGTGCCGCCGGCGTCGACGGTCACCGCGGTGTGCGCGGGCCAGAAATTGATGGGACGCCAGCGCAGCTGGGTCGGGGTCATCCAGTAGAACTTGCCCGGTACCGGCGGAACCGACGAGACGTGCACGGCGCCGATCGCCGCGTCGGCGTTCTCGACCGTTCCGGGGAAGTTGATGATGATCGGCTGGGCCACACCGACGGTCGAGCCGCCCTTGGGGACGAACGACGGCGGCCCGAACGGGGCCGTGCCGGTGAACGGCGTGTTGTTCTGCCCGTCGGCCGCGGCCGCGGCGGGTTGCGCACCCGGCCTGTCTCTTATACACAACTCCGAGCCCACGAGACACTCCCTAAGAGCGTTTGGCGGGTTTGGAGTGAAAAAAAAATGATGGGGGGGGGGGGGGGGGGGGGGGGGGGGG
>NZ_BAAGDE010000040.1:25743-58726 GCF_054660795.1 Mycobacterium sp. MUNTM1 | reverse complement strand
ACAATCAACGACGCCACTCAGCACTCGGAGGCCACCCTCCGATCAGCCGACTGTCAACAACGTCTTAGCCGAGTACACCTAGGCTCGATGCCATGACCACAACGTTGCAGGATGCCCGGGTCGCTTCGACGCTCGGCCGCATGTACGCCGAGTCGAAAAACCAGATGTCGCTGTTGCGCGAGCGGCGCGGCACGTTCGATCGGCCGATGACCGCGCAGGAGCGGGCCGAGGCGATGAGCGAGTTCTACATCCCGGTGACGCCGGAAGCCGGCCGGCTGTTGTATTCACTGGTGCGCGCCACCCGCCCGGCGACCATCGTCGAATTCGGGATGTCTTTCGGCATTTCCGCCGTCCACCTGGCCGCCGCGGTGCGCGACAACGGCACCGGCCGGGTGGTGACCACCGAACTCAGCGAGACCAAGATCGCCGCGGCCAAGCAGACGTTCGCCGAGACCGGCCTGGACGACGTCATCACCATCCTCGAAGGCGATGCGCTGTCCACGCTGGCGGAGGTGCCGGGGCCGGTCGATTTCGTCTTGCTCGACGGCTGGAAGGACCTGTACCTGCCCGTGCTCGAGCTGCTGGAACCGCGGCTGTCGCCCGGTGTGCTGGTCATCGCCGACAACGCCAGCTCGGCCGACATGGCTCCCTATCTGGAGAGGGTACGCAACCCCGAGAACGGCTACGTGAGCTTCAACTTCCAGGTTCGCGACAGCGACAGCATGGAGATCAGCTGCCGCACAAGCGGTTAGGACTACCGCAACGATTCCTCGAGCCACGGCGTCAGCCACTTCACCCCTTCGGGGGTCAGGTGGACGCCGTCGCTGCGCACCTTGATGCCGTCGACCTTGGCGGTGTAGACGCCGTCGGGGCACAGCTTCTTGTTCAGGTCGAGGATCGCCACATTCGGGTGGTGGCTGACCGTCTTGCGCAACATGGTGTTCCACAGGTTGACCCGGTCCGGCTGGTCCTCGGGATAGAGCCGGCCGTCCGGCTTTTCACCGCCCCTGCTGTAGGGGACGGTCGCGACCACCACGTGCACACCGGTGCCGCCCACGATGGTCAACGCCCGTTCGAGCTCACCGTTGAGGTAGGCGTCGAACGTCGGGTCGCCGATGTGGGTCCACTGGCCCTCGTTGACCCGGTCCACCGTCTCCCAACGCCCGATGACCAGCAGCGCGACGTCCGGCTGATCCTGGCTGACCTGCCTCGACCAGCGAATCGGCCAGCCGTCGCATTCGGATCGCTGCTCGAGGGTCTGGCCGATGTAGCGGTACGGCGTGCCACGCACCAGGCTGCATCCGATGACGGTGTGGTCGAGGAACGTGAATCCTGGTGTGGGGGGCAGGTAGTGCATCCATGTCCACCCGATCGAATCGCCGAACACCGAAACGGTGAACGGCCGGTTGGCATCTCGGGGCCGGCCGGCGCCGGGTGGTGACGGCGAGACCGCCGCGACGGCCGAGACCCCGGGCGGCAGGCCGACCTCGCGCAGACCGGGCCCGGTGCCGACCGGTACCACCAGCAGCGTCACCGCGGCGGCGCTGGCCACCGTCGCGGCCGCCAGTGGCAGCAGCGGCACCCGGGCCGGTCGCCAGCGCCGGATGGGTTGTTCGAGCAGCCAATACGATGCGGCGGCCAGCACCAGCGTGGCGCCGCACCGCGCGGCGAACAACGGCAGTCCGGACCATCCGGTGCGTTCGCCGTTGAGCGCCAAGAAGATTGGCCAATGCCACAGGTAGACGCCGTAGGAGATGGTGCCCAGCCACACCAGCGGGCGCAACGCGAGCGCGCGGGCGACGAGGCCGCGCTGCTCCAGCGCGACGGGTGCGATCACGATCACCGCCGCGATCGCGACCCCGATCAGCAGGCCGTGCCGGAATTCGCCGCTGGCGCCGGTCGCGTAGTGCGTCGCCGCCGCCAGCCCCGCCAGCCCGAGCAGCGGCAGGACACGGGCGACCCGGCGTCCCCATCGGGTACGGATCATGCACCAGCCGCGGTTCATCGACGGCCAGTCCCGCACCAGCAGTGCGGCCGACGCGGCGCCGACCAGCAACGCCTGCGCGCGGGTGTCGGTGCCGAAGTAGATCCGGTCGCGGGTGCCATCCGATGCCATGACGACGGCGAGCGCAGCCGAGGCCAGCGCGCCCACGGTGGCGATCAGGAACGTGGCGAACCGCACACCGCCGACCGTGGCCCGACTCGAGCGGCGCCTGGCGCGGGCGGCGAGCAGCAGGGTGACCGCGATGAGCAGCACCGGCCAGATGAAGTAGTACTGCTCCTCGACCCCGAGCGACCAGGTGTGCTGCAGCGGCGAGGGCGGCGCACCCTGGGTGAAGTAGTCGGTCTTCTGGGCGACGAACCGCCAGTTCGCCATCCACACGAACGCGGCGATGGCGTCGTCGCGCAGCCCGGTCAGCGACCGGTCGGGCAGCAGCTGGCGGGCCGCGGCCACGGTGAGCACCATCAGCACCAGCGCGGGCAGCAGTCGCCGGGCGCGCCGGATCCAGAAGCCGGTCAGCTCGATACGGCCGGTGCGCCCCAGCTCGTCGAGCAGCAGCGAGGTGATCAGGAATCCGCTGAGGACGAAAAAGACGTCGACGCCGATGAATCCGCCGCTGACGCCGGGGATGCCACCGTGCCCGATAAGCACCAGCGCGACCGCGATCGCGCGCAGTCCGTCGAGTGCCGGGATACCGCTGGCCCGTTCCGGCCGGTCCCAGATCGCCAGCCGGCCGACGCGGCGCATGGGGGCGACCCATCGGGGCCGAGTACGACGAGCCGGTGCGGGGTGAGACCCGCCCGGCTCGGTGCTTGCTGTCAGCGCGCCGTAACTACCATCTCGCCCGGCGCCATGGTTGATGCCGATACGTCGCTGCCCCTCCTGTTGAGTTCAGCAAGCCAGCCTAGAGGCGGGCGCGCAGGATCAGGTGGAGGACACGCGCGGTGTTTTTCGCCGCGCTGCGTTCGGATTTCGGCCCGGCGCGTCAGGCCTTGTCAGGGGCGTAGCCCAGGGTGCTCTTGACTTCCAGGTACTCCTCGAACGCGAACGCGCTCCATTCGCGGCCGTTGCCGCTGCGCTTGTAGCCGCCGAACGGCGCGTTCATGTCGAACGCGTGATTGATCGTCACCCACCCCGCGCGGATCTTGCGCGCCACCTCGCGAGCCTTGTCCAGGTCGGCCCCCGAAACGTAGCCGGCGAGGCCGTATTCGGTGTCGTTGGCGATCTCGACGGCCTGGTCCAGGTCGTCGTAGCCGAGGATGCACAGCACCGGCCCGAAGATCTCCTCGCGCGCGATCGTCATGTCGTTGGTGACGTGCGCGAAGACGGTCGGCTTGACGTAGTAACCCTGATCCAGCCCGTCCGGCCGGCCCGGGCCGCCCGCCGCCACGGTCGCGCCCTCGTCGATGCCCTGCTGGATCAGGCGCTGCACCTTCTCGAACTGGGCCCTGGACGCCACCGGGCCGATCGCCCTGGCGTCGTCGGGGTTACCCACCTGGACTTGCTCGGCCACCGCGCGCGCGATGGTAATCGCCTCGTCCATGCGGGAATTCGGCACCAGCATGCGCGACGGCGCGTTACAGCTCTGCCCCGAGTTGGGCATCATGTTGGCCACGCCGGCGGTCACGCTCTGGGCAAAAGCACTGTCGTCGAGGACGATGTTGGGGCTCTTGCCGCCGAGTTCCTGAGTCACGCGCTTGACCGTCGCGGCGGCGTTCCTGGCCACCTCGATGCCGGCGCGCGTGGAACCGGTGAACGACACCATGTCGATGTCGGGGTGGGCCGCCAGGGCCGCGCCCACGCCCGCGCCGTCGCCGTTGACCAAGTTGAACACCCCGGCCGGTACGCCGGCGGCCTCGAGGACCTCGGCGAAGATGTAAGGCGAATACGGCGCCACCTCAGACGGTTTCAGGACGACGGTGCAGCCGGTCGCCAGCGCCGGGTAGACCTTGACCGCGACCTGGTTGATCGGCCAGTTCCATGGTGTGATCAGACCGCAGACGCCGATGGGCTCCTTGGCGATCAGCGTCTGCCCGCGCTGCTCTTCGAACGGGAAGTTCTTCAGCGCGTCGATGGCCGTCGTCAGGTGACCGATCCCCAGAAAGACCTGCGGCCCCGCCGCCAGCGACGGCGGCGCGCCGATCTCCTCGGTGATCGCCGCGGCGATGTCGTCCGCACGCTTCTGGTACTCGGCGAGGATGGCCTGCAGCAGGTCCAGGCGCTGCTCGCGGGTGCTCTGCGACCAGCCGGCGAAGGCCCGCCGGGCGGCGTTGACGGCGACGTCCACGTCGGCCGCCGATCCCAGCGAGATCTTCCCGGAAACCTGTTCGGTTGCCGGGTTCTCGACGTCGAAGGCGTTGGGGCGCACCGGGTCGACCCACTGTCCGTCGATGTAGAACTTCAGGTATTCGCGCATGCCATCATCCTTTTCTTACTGAGTGCCTTCGGCATACCAGGTGCGGAATCGGTCGTACTTGGGCATCTCCTCGGAGTTGGCCTTGGGGTCGATGCACACGTGCACTACACCGACTTTGCCACTGGCGTAGGCGCGAGCGATCGCCGGGCCGATCTCGGATTCCTTCTCGACGTACTCACCGTGGCAACCGAAACCCTCGGCGACCTTGTCCATCCGGACGTCCTTGCTCCAGTGCACTCCCGGCTGCGGCGACGGCTGGGCGAAGGTGCGCTTGTAGACGCCCACCTCGAGGCCCCACTGGTGGTCGACGCCCACCACGCACACCAGCGGAAGGTTTTGCCGCACCGCGGTTTCCAACTCGGCGATGTGGAACAGGAACGCCGAGTCGCTGGTCAGCAGCATCACCGGGCGCTTGCCGCCCTCGGCGACCGAGGCCCCGACCGCGTACGGCAGCCCGGTGCCGAGGTGGCCGAAGTTCTGGTTCCAGATGACGTCGCGCGGCTTGGACTGCGAGTAGGTCCATTGGAAGATCACGGTCGCGCCGCCGTCGCGCACCATGATGCCGTCCTCGAGGTCGTTGAACGCCTTGGTGGCCTCGACGACGTAGCGCGCCGGGTGGATCGGCGAGCGTCCAGAGGGTGCGGATTCCGCCATGTCCGCAAGCTCTTTGGCATCCTTGTCGATCAGGGCCTGCAGCGCGGGCGCTGGTTGGCGCGGAGAATCTTTGAGCGCGGAGACCAGCTGCGGCACCACGCCGCGCAGGTCGCCCACCAGCGCCACGTCGACCGGGCGGTTCACGCCGATGGCCGTCGGGTCCTGCTCCACGAGCACCCATTTGCGGTTCGCGTCGTTGCCGGCCCAATGCTGGGTGCGACCGTAGTGCATGGGCTCGCCCAGCTCGGTACCCAGCGCGACGCACAGGTCGGATTCCTCGACCGCCTCATTGGCGGCCGGGGAGAACAGGTAAGGGAATGTTCGCTCCTGGAGACCGGGGATGAAGGAGGTGCCACCGGAGGTCTGGATCACCGGGCAGGCCATCAGCTCGGCCAGCTCTTTGACCTCTTGTTGGGTCCGGGTTGTGTGCACGCCGTGACCGACCAGCAGGACCGGGCTCTTGGCTTCGCGGATCAGCTTCACCGCCTCGGCCACCTCGCGGGTACCGGCGCCCTGGTTGACCAGCCGGTAGGCCGAGGGGCTCGGCGCGGCGCCGACGTCGAGTTCCTCGAGGATGACGTGCGACGGGAACTCGACGTAGGACGGGCCCGGGGTGCCGGACATCGATTTGCGGATGGCCTCATGGATGATCTCGTCGGTCTGGTCGGCGTATTCGATCGAGCTGCTGTACTTCACCGACGCGGCGAAAAGCGGTTCCTGCTGGACGAATTGGATGCGCCCGCGCCGGACCCGGCGCTCGGTGACCCGGGCCCGCTGCCCGCCGAGGAAGATCACCGGCGAGTTCTCCACCAGCGCGCACTGGATCGCTCCGGCGATGTTGGCCATGCCCGGGCCGAGGGTGCCGATGCACAGACCTGGCTTGCCCGTCATGCGCGACGCGGCCTCGGCCATGAAGCCCGCGCTCAGCTCGTGATGCGGCGCGACCACCGACCACCCGCGGGCGTCGGCCTCGGCGAACATGTGCACGAAGTTCGGGTCGGGGATACCGAAGATCGTGTTCACGCCCTCGGCCTCGAACAGGTCGAGGATGCGTTTGTAGACGGGCACGGCCATTGTAGGAAACTCCTTCATTCACAACATATTTCGATGGGTAAGCGTCATCCCGGGTTCGCGTCGACGGCCAGCCCCAGCTCGTCGAGGACGGCTGCGGTGTCTGCGCCGAGTTCGGGCGCGGGCCCGGCAACGCGCCCCGGTGTCTGGGAGAACCAGGTGGGTACGCCGGGGAAGCGCACCGGCCCGTGCGGACTGTCCACCGTTTCGAACATGCCGACGGCGTTGAGATGCGGGTCGTCGAAGAGCGCGCCGGGCGTGTTCAGCGGCGCGGCCGGAATCTCAAGTTCACGCAACAGCTGCAGCCACTCGGCGGTGGTCCGCTCCTTCATGGTCTCGGCGACCAGCCCGTAGACGGTGTCGATCTCGCGGGCGCGCTGTTCCAGCGTCGAGTACAGCTCGCTGGCCCACGGTGGCTGAACGGCTTTCATGAAGGCGTTCCAGTGCTTGTCGTTGTAGATCAGCGCGGCGATGTAGCCGTCGCTGGTGCGGTACGGCCGGCGGTTGGGCGCCACGGTGCGCGGATACACCGCCGGTCCCAGCGGGGGGTCGAACAGGGCGCCGTTGGCGTGTTCGACGAGCATGAACGAAGCCATGGTTTCGAACATGGCGACCTCGACTTCCTGCCCCTGTCCGGTGCGCTCGCGGTGGAACAGCGCCATCGTCGTCGCGTACAGCGCCGTCAGACCGGCGATCTTGTCGGCCATGATGGTTCCGACGTAGTCGGCCTCGCCGGTCAGTTGCTGTTGCACCGCCGGCAGGCCGCATTCTGCCTGGATCGTGTCGTCGTAGGCGGGGCGGTCGCGGTCGGGCCCGCGTCGCCCGTATCCATAGCAATTGGTATAGACGACAGCGGGATTGATCGCGGCGACGTCGTCGTAGCCGAAGCCGAGCTTGGCGATCGCCTTGGCCCGCATCGAGTGGATGAACACGTCCGCGGTCTGCACCAGGGCTCGCAACGCGCGCGTTCCCGCGTCGGTCTGCAGGTCCAGCACGATGCTGCGCTTGCCGCGGTTGACGTTGACGAACACCCCGCTCATGCCGGGCGCCGGCCCCACCGAGATGTAGCGGGTGTTATCCCCTTGTGGCGGTTCGACTTTGATCACGTCGGCGCCCATGTCGGCCATGATCTGCGTGCAGTATGGGCCCATCACCATCGCGGTGAGGTCGATCACGCGCACACCGGCCATCGGGCCCGTCGGGCTAGCCATTAAGCGCTCCTTGGTCGGTAGAGCTATGTAGTTCGTTTGACCTCTGAGCCAGTTCGAAGCTGTAGCGGATGTGCTCGTTGTGTCCGTCCGGGACGACCGGAAAAATGAGTGGCGCGTCGACGTACCGGATCGCGTCCAGGTGGCTGCCGACATCCTCGACGGTCCACGAAGGCCGGCTCACCCCCGGGCTCTCCACGATGACCGCCCGCGCCACGCGACCCGCCAGCGCGATGAACAATTCGCCGGTCACCGAACAGGTTTCGTGCGCGAGCCAGCCCACGACCGGCGCAACGAGTTCCACACCCATCGGCGGGTAGGCCGAGGTGTCGATGCCTTCGGCCATCCGCGTCACCGCGGCCGGCACGATCGCGTTGCATCGCACGCCCTCGGCGGCGCCTTCGAGCGCGACGACGTTGGACAACCCGATCACGCCCGCCTTGGCGGCCGCGTAGTTGGCCACGTTGTGGTTTCCGTACAGGCCGCCGATCGACGACGTCAGCACGACGCGCCCGTAGCCCGCCTCGCACATCAGCGGAAAGGCCGGCCGCACCACGTGGAAGGCACCGCGCAGGTGCACGTCGAGCACGGCGTCGAAGTCCTCGTAGCTCATCTCCTTGAGCGAGCCGCGACGGACGTTGCCCGCGTTGTGAATCAGGATGTCGATCCGACCGAAGTTGTCGACAGCCGCCTGGATGATCTCCTGCCCGCCTTCGGGCGTGGCCACCGACGCGCTGCAGGCGACGGCCTCTCCCCCGCCCGCGGTGATCTCGGCGACCACGTGCTCGGCCGGCCCGTCGTCGGTCCCGTCGCCGTCGAGGTTGCCACCGGCGTCGTTGACCACCACCTTCGCCCCGCGCGAGGCCAGCAGCATGGCGTAGGAGCGGCCGAGCCCTCGGCCGCCCCCGGTGACGACCGCTACCCTGCCGTCGAATCTCAAGTCAGCCATTATGTTCCGAGGACCAGGCCGTCTAGGTCGCCTTTTGCCCGCCATTCCTTGAGCAGGTCGTCGAAGACGTAGAAGCCGGGCATGTAGGGATCACCGATCGCCGAGCGGATGCCCTCACCGCCACCGCCGCCCTCGTTGTTGTAATAGCCGGGCGTGCAGGAGACGGCGAATTCTGATGCGTCTATCGAAGTTTCGCGGATCGTCCGGATCCAGTCGTCCTGAGCTTGCTGGCTCGGTTCGACGGTCGTCGCGCGCCGCGCTATCGCCTCGGAAATGATGTAGGCGATGTGCTCGGCCTGCTGCTCGAGCATCGCGGTGGTATTCCCCGCCACGCCGCCCTGGATGAAGCCGGTGAAGAACTGGTTGGGGAAGCCGCGGCTGGTCATCCCGTGGAGTGATTTGTAGCTGTCGCGCCAGTGATCGAAGAGCGACAGTCCGCCGCGGCCCTCGATCACATCGATCGCGTACCGGCGGCCGATATCGGTGGTGATCTCGAAACCGCTGGCGAAGATGACGCAGTCGACTTCGTACTCAACACCGTTGGCGACGATCCCGTTCTCGGTGAGCCGTTCCACGCCTTTGGATTCCGACACGTCGACCAGCGTCACGTTGGGACGATTGAACGTCGGCAGGTATTCGTCGTTGCTGCAGGGCCGCTTGCACATGAACCGGTAGTAGGGTTTCAGCGCTTCGGCCGTCTCCGGGTCGTCGACGAGTTCCTCGACGCGCCGCCGCAGGCGCTCCATGACCTTGTAATCCTCTTCCTCGCGGAAGGTCATGATCTGCTCGATGCTCAGTGCGGTGGGATCGTCGGTAGCCGCGATCCGCGCGGTCAGGTTGCGGCCGAGTTCGGTCCAGAAGTCGCAGACCATATCGGGTTCGTCGAACACCGCACCGTCACCCAGCGGGGACCAGCGGTGGAAGTTGCGCTTGCGTTGCTCCTGCCAGCCGGGCTGCAGCGAAGCCGCCCACTGCGGGTCCGTCGGCTCGTTGCCGCGCACGTCGACCGACGACGGGGTGCGCTGAAACACGTAGAGGTGCTTGGCATCTCGGCCCAGGTGCGGCACCAGCTGCACGCCGGTGGCACCGGTACCGACGAGCGCGACACGTTTGTCACCCAGCTTGTGCAGTCCGCCGTTGGCGTCCCCGCCCGTGTAGTCGTAATCCCAGCGGGCGGAGTGGAACGTGTGTCCGGTGAAGTCCTTGATGCCGGGGATGCCGGGAAGCTTCGGCCGGTTGAAGGAGCCCTGGGCCATCACCACGAACCTGGCGCGAATGTCGTCACCGCGGTTGGTGCGCAACCGCCAGCGCTTGATCGTCTCGTCCCAGCGCGCCTCGCGAACCTGGGTGGAGAAGATCGCGCCGTCGTAGAGCCCGAAATGCTTTGCGATGCGGCGACAGTGCTCGTAGATTTCGGCGCCGTCGGCGAACTTCTTGGAGGGCAGGTAGTTGAGTTCTTCCAGCATCGGGATGTAGCAGTAGGCGTCGTTGTCGCACTGAATGCCCGGGAAGCGATTCCAATACCAGACGCCGCCGAAGTCGCCACCCATCTCGATGATGTGCACATCGTCGACGCCCGCCTTCTTCAGGTACGCGCCCGCCAGTAGACCGGTGATGCCGCCACCGAGGACCGCCACGTCGATGTCCTCGTCGAGCGGTGTGCGGGGCGTCACCGGCGTGTGCGGATCGACCTCGGAGAATTCCGCGAAGTCGTCCTTGAGTTCCAAATACTGCTTCGAGCCCTCCGGACGCAGCCGCTTATCGCGCTCGAACAAGTACTTCGCGCGCAGCGCGTGGATATCGATGTCCTCGGGCGTCTGCGTCGGGCCGCATGTCTCGAACATTGTCATGTATTTCAAAGCTCCTGCGGTTCGCCGGTACCCATGTACTTCGACAGTTGGTGGTGGAGGTTGACGGTGCTGCGTTCGCGGTAAGGATTGGGCTTGGTGCCCGGGAAGCCCAGGGACTTCATCCCCTGCTGCACGGCGGCCATGTTGGAGAAGTCCTGCGGCAGCACCGAGCGCCACCTGGGGTCGCCGACCGGCGTGTACTCCCACTCCGTCTGTGGCTCTTGGCCTTTCGGGTACAGCTCGAAGACCGACACCTCGAACAGGCACTTGTTCGGGTCGTAGCTGGGGTGGGGCCGCGCGCCATAGCACAGCGCGCTGGTCAGGCCCTGGCCGATCTGGAAGTTCGGGAAGATCTGCCACGCGGTGCCGGCCTGCCCGAGGATGTCGGCGGGGATGGTCGGCCAGGTCACCCCGCGCGCCTCGTCATCGCGGCGCGCCGACGCCAGCCAGTGCTCGAGCACCTTGTCCGCCGGTGTGCCCGCGGGCAACTCGTCCACCAGCCGCTTGGCGGCGTTCACCAGCGTCTGGGTGGTGGTGGCGTTGGTTTCCTCCATCGTGTACACCTGCATCTCCGCGGTCGAGACACGAGGATCGTCGCCGATGCCGAGGCGGATCTTGGACTTGGTGGCCTCCATCTCCTCGGGCGCGTCGTAGCCGATATTGCTGTGCTTGCCTTGCGCTTTCGCCCAGCCCTTGAACTCGCCGAACTTATTGAATTCCGGATGCGTGGTGTAGACGTGGTAGGTCTCGTTGAAGGCCTCCAGCGCAACCTTCCAGTTGCAGTCGAAGGACAGCCACTTGCGCCATTTGTAGCGCATGTTCTCCAGGCCGAACGGGTCGAGAATCTTTGCGGCGGGGAACAAGAAGTCGGCCAGCGGCTCACAGTCGGGGTCCATGTTGATCCACAACCAGCCACCCCAGGTGTCGATCCGGACGGGTCGCAGGTGGGTGTTGTCGGGCGTGAGCGCGCCCTGCCAGTCCTGCTGCTCGCGGATGTGGGTGCACGCGCCGTCCAGGCCGTAGGTCCAGCCGTGAAAGCCGCAGACAAATGACTTTCGGGTTCGCGCGCAGGCATTCTTGGCACCCTCGGGGGTGTCGATCAGCCGGCGGCCGCGGTGCATGCAGACGTTGTGGTGCGCGTGAAACTCGTTCTCCCCGGTGCGCACCACGATGATCGAGTCGTCGAGAATGTCGTAGGTCAGGTAACTGCCCACCTCGGGCAGCTCCTCGACGCGGCCGACCTGCTGCCAGACCTTGCGCCACAGCTTGTCGCGTTCGGCGCGGGCATAGTCCTCGGAGATGTACGCCTCGACCCCGATCGTCATCGGCGTCGAGAGTTCGTCGGCTGCTTCGGGATTGGCGCCCCTGGCCAGGTCGGTCATCACAACCTCCTAATCGCCGCACGGAAGGATTCGTCATGCAAGAACAGCGAGGTGTTGTCGGCACCGAGGTGGCTCCACTTGAGGTCCAGGCCGCCGTCGACCAGCAGCGTCTGGCCGGTGACGTAGCTCGACAGCTCCGAAAGCAGAAAGAGGATGGCGCCGGCCTGCTCCTCGGGCCGCCCGCGCCGGCCCATCGCGATCGCCTGCCGGTCGCGCTCGGGGTCCTCGTCCACGTAGGTGCGCGAGGCCGCGGTCTCTGTGACGCCGGGCGCCACGGCGTTGACCCGAATTCCCTTCTGCGCCAACTCTACCGCCATCGTCCGCGTCATCGCGGTGATCGCGGCCTTGGCTGTCCCGTAGGCGATGTGGAATGGCGCGGTGTTCATGCCGCTGATCGAGGAGATCGACACGATCGATCCCGGCCGTTGCTGCGCGACGAGTTCAGCCGCGACGGCCTGGCTCATGAAGAATGCCGTTTCGAGATTGTCGGCGAAGATCTTCCGCCAGTCGCCGCGCGACACCCTGGTGGACGGCATCCACGTCGACGGGTCCGCGCCGCCGGCGACGTTGACGAGCCCGTACAAGTCGCCGTCGGCGCGGCGCGCGCGGTCGATCACGGCGGCGATGCCCTCGTCGGTCGACGCGTCGGCCGCGACGGGCACCACGGGCAGCCCCTGCTGTGCCAGGGGGGCGACGTGCTCGTCGAGGTTTTCCTTCGACCGGCTCACCGCGATCACGGTGGCCCCGGCCCGGGCGGTCATCGCGGTGACGGTCGTCCCAATGCCGCCTCCGCCGGCGCCGGAGACCACCACGACGCGGCCGTCGAGCCCTAGAAGTTCCTCGTGATCGGCCATGACCTGCTTTCCCCTGCCGCCATCGCCCCGGGCGCCCGCAGCGGGATCGATTCTTATTTGTCCGGACAAAATATGGCATTCTGGCCCTTGGAGAACACTATTCCGATCGGTGGACTTGGCTGTCAAGATCGGTTTGGCGGCCATCGACAGCTATTGTCTGGACTAGCCGGAGTTGATAGCGTCCAGCCCAACGGCTGACGGAAGGACCTCGGCGAGCATGTCCACCTCAAGGGCCATCTCGACGCTGCCCTCGCGGTATGCGCTGTCGCACCCCATCGACGTCGCCGAGGGCTGGGAATTGGAACGGATCACCGCGCCCAGTCGGCTGTTCGGCGCCAACGGCCTGCGCACCGGACCGGACGGTCGCATCTACATCGCCCAGGTGACCGGCAGCCAGATCAGCGCCCTGGACGCCCGCACCGGCGAACTCGTGACCGCGAGCCCCAAGGGCGGTGACATCGTGGCGCCCGACGACGTCGCCTTCGACGCCGACGGCAACCTGTACGCGACCGAGGTGATGGACGGCCGGGTGAGCGTGCGCGACAACAGAGGCCGGACGCGGGTGCTGCGCGACGACGTGCCGTCGGCCAACGGCATCACCTTCCACCAGGGCCGGTTGTTCATCGGTGAATGCCGCGTGGGCGGGCGACTGCTGGAATTCGACCTGGCGGGCGGACCACCGCGGGTGCTGCTGGACAACGTGCCCTCGCCGAACGCGATGGAGGTCGGCCCGGACGGCCTGTTGTATTTCCCGGTGATGGGCGCCAACGAGATCTGGCGCATCGACCCCGAAGGTGGCGAACCGCAGTGCGTGGCGGGCAATCTCGGTGTGCCCGACTCGGTCAAGTTCGACGCGCACGGCCACATCGTGTCGACGCAGGTGGCCAGCGGCCAGGTGCTGCGCATCGATCCGCGTAGCGGCGAACAACGCCTGCTCGCCCAGCTGACTCCGGGCCTGGACAACTGCACCTTCGTCGGCGACCGGCTGTTCGTGTCCAACTTCACCGGCGAGATCACCGAGATATCGCCCGACGGCACGGCGCGATCCGTGCTGGCTGGCGGCCTGAACTGGCCGCTGGACCTGGCGGTGGGCCACGACGGCCGGCTCTACATCGCCGACGGCACGTACTTCTACGTCGCCCTGCCCGACGGGTCCCTGCACACCGCGGGAATGTTGTTCAGCCCCGGCTATCCCGGGTTCCTGCGCGGCGTCGCGGCCAGCGGGCCCGACGAATTCGTCGTCACCACGTCCGGCGGCCAGGTCGCCCGTTACCGGCCGGAGGCGAGCGAAACCGAGGTGCTCGCAGACGGTTTCGACCAGCTCTACGGCGTCGCGGTGAGCGCGAGTGGCGTGGTGTTCGCCGAGCTGGGCACCGGGCGGGTGCTGTCGCTGCAATCGGGTGGTGTCGAGGTGCTGGCGACCGACCTGCGTGAACCAGTGGGCGTCGCGATCGATGCGGACGGGTCGTGCCTGGTGGCCGAGGCCGGGGCGGGCCGGGTGATCAGGGCCAGCGGGTCGGGTTCGGACACCGTTGTCGCGGATCTACAACGCCCGCAAGGCATTCTGGTCCGCGGTGGTGTGCTCTACATCGTCGATGCCGGAGCCAAGGAGTTGATCGCGGTCGATCTGGGCACCAACGCGCGGCGGACGATCGCCGCCGGGCTGCCGGTCGGCCCCCCGCCCGGCGTGACACCCAAGCCGCTGCGCGGCATGCCGCCGTTCTCCGGTCCGCAGGGCCCCTTCGCGGGCATCGCCGCCGCGGACGACGGGACGCTGTACATCTCGGCCGACGGCGACGGCAGCGTGCTGGCGTTGCGCCCGGCACCGGGCGGGCCGTGATGCCCCAAGCGATCGCGGGCGACCACCGCTACCTGCAGATTGCGCGCACGCTGCGCAAGGAGATCGTCGACGGCGTGTACCCGGTGGGTTCGCAGTTGCCCACCGAACACCAACTGTGTGAGCGCTTTGCGGTGAGCCGCTACACCATTCGTGAGGCGCTGCGCCGGCTGCGCGAGGACAACCTGGTGGCCTCCCGGCCGCGCGCGGGCACCCGGGTGGTTCCCCGCCCTGCATCGAGTTCCTATGCCCAGGACGCGATGTCGATCGACGACCTGCTGGCGTTCGCGGCCGGCGCGCAGCTGACCATCGAATCCAACGCAATGGTGACGATCGACCACGACCTCGCCGCCCGGACCGGCCTCGAAGTGGGCAGCCAGTGGCTGTCGGTGCGCGGCTACCGGCAGGCCGACGATGCGCCGGTCCCACTGTGCCGCACGGAGTACTACATCAACCGGAGTTTCGCCGCGGTGGGTAGGCTGCTGCAACGCCACGCCGGCCCGATATTCCCGTTGATCGAGGACCTCTTCGGCGTGAGCGTCGCCCAGCTGCACCAGGAGATCGCCGCCGTCCTGCTGTCCCCCGAACTGGCCGACGGTCTCGGAGTGGAAGCGGGCACGGCCGCGCTGCAGATGCGGCGCACCTACACGACCTCCGACGGTGAGGTGGCCCAGGTGACGATCAACACCCACCTGTCGTCGAGGTTCCGGTACGCGATGACCATGCGTCGCGTGGACGAATAGGCCGCCCGAGATGAGGTCGCGGTGATCGCCCGGACCGCCCAGGATGCGCCGCACGCGCCGGAGGCATACCGGCGCGGATTGTGGGTGCGCACGACGCTGGCCGATGCGCTGCGCGCCGCTGCGGCGCAATCGCCGCACCGAACGATTCTGGTGGACAACGACATTCGTCTCGACTGCGCCACGCTGGACGCTCAGGCCAGCGCGCTGGCCGGAGCCCTGTTGGCCCGCATGCCCCCGGGTAGTGTCGTGTCGTTCATGCTGCCGAACTGGCACGAGAGCGCCGTCATTTACCTGGCGGCAACGCTGGCCGGCATGGTGGTGAACCCCATCCTGCCGTCGCTGCGCGACCACGACCTTCGCTATATCCTCCAAGACGCAGGCACAGCAATGGTTTTCGTTCCACAGCGATACGGCGAGCATGACTACGTTGACATGCTGGAGCGCATGAGGGCCACAATGGACCGGGCACCCGAGGTGGTGGTGCTACGCGGTGACGCAGGGCCGCACACACCGTATGCGGCCCTGCTGGAGCCGCCGTCGCGGGACGTGGCCCTGCCGGCGCTGGATCCCGACGCCGTCCGGATGATCCTGTACACGTCGGGCACCACGAGCCGGCCGAAAGGCGTCCTGCATACCCATAATTCGATGCACGCGCTCATCTGCCAGATCCGCGACCACTGGGCGATCGAACCCGGCGACACGTTCCTGGTGCCGTCTCCGGTCGCCCATATCGGCGGCTCGATATACGCCTTCGAATGCCCGCTGCTGCTGGGCACCACGGCGGTGCTGATGGACCGATGGGACGCGACCGGGGCGGTCGCCCTGATGGACTCGCATCGGTGTACCCACATGGCGGGCGCGACACCGTTTCTGCAACAGCTGTTGTCCGCCGCGCAGCGGGTCGGTACCCGCCTGCCCGACCTGAAGGTGTTCATCTGCGGGGGCGCGTCCGTATCACCGTCGTTGATCCGCCGTGCCGCGCAGTATTTCGACCGCGCGGCGGTCACCCGGGTGTACGGCTGCACGGAGGTGCCGGTCGCGACCGTTGGTGCGCCACGCCCGGACGAAGCGGATCGCGCGGCGGACACCGACGGCAGGCCGGCAATCGCCGAGATCAAGCTGGTCGCGCACGAGGCCGCACCCGCCGGCGACGGGGAGATCTGCGTCCGGGGTCCGCAGATGCTGCTGGGCTACCGGCACCCCGAGGACGATTCGTTCGATGCCGCAGGCTTTTTCCGCACCGGGGACCTCGGCCGCTGGGTCTCATCTGGTTCCGAAGACCAGTATCTCGTTGTGACGGGCCGGGCAAAGGACGTCATCATTCGCAGCGGCGAGAACATCTCAGCCAAGGAGGTCGAGGACCTGCTCGCCGACCATCCCGGCATCGCCGAGATCGCGGTTGTCGGGCTGCCCGACGACCGTACGGGCGAGCGGGCCTGTGCGGTGATAGTGCCCGCGTGCGGACAGACACCGGATGTCGCGAGCCTGCTCGACCTGCTGGTGAGCAAGGGCGTCGCCAAATTCAAGGCACCGGAACGGGTTGTGCTCGCCGATGCCCTGCCGAAGAACGACGCGGGCAAGATACTCAAGCATCAGATCCGCGCGGCCTTGACGCAGGCGGAGACTAAGGATGGGTGAGATGCAGGTCGCAATCGTCACTGGAGCGAGCAGCGGTATCGGCCTGGGGTGCGCGGCGAAGCTCGCCGAGATGGGCATGGCCGTCGTCGGCACCGGTCGCGACAAGGATCGGCTGGCCGAGCTGGAAACGGCCATCGGCGATCCCGAACGCGCCGCAACCATCGCCGTCGATCTGACCGACGATGACGCGCCGCGGCGCATCGTGGACCTCGCGGTCGACCGGTGGGGTCACATCGACTTCCTGATCAACAATGCCGGCGTGGGCAGCCCCAAGCCGCTGCACGAAACCGACGACGAAACGCTGGACTACTTCCTGGGGTTGATGCTGAGGGCGCCGTTTCGGCTTTCGCGAGAGGTGTTGCCGCACATGGTTCCCGGATCGGCGATCGTCAACGTGACATCGACCTTCGCGGTCGTCGGCGGCCTGCGCGGCGGCGCCTACTCCGCCGCCAAGGGCGGGCTGACCGCGCTGACCACTCACATCGCCTGCCAGTACGGCGCGTCCGGCATCCGCTGCAACGCGGTCGCGCCCGGGGTGACCGTGACTCCGATGATCGAAAAGCGTTTGCAGGATGAGCGATTCCGCAAGATCAACACCGAGATGACGCCGCACCAGCGGCTGGGCCGCATCGACGACATCGCCAGCACCGTCGCATTCCTGTGCTCGCCGGGCGGAAGCTTCATCAACGGCCAGACGATCGTCGTCGACGGCGGCTGGAGTTCGACGAAGTATCTCTCGGAGTCGGCGCTGGCGGCACAGTGGGTCGAGCGATGAATCTGTTCGCGCTGCTCGATCAGGCCGCGAGCCGATTCCCCGATCGCGGTGCGGTCTACCTCGGCGACCGGCGGGTGTGCACCTGGATCGAGTTGCGCGACCGGTCCTTACGCCTGGCCGCGTCGATCCGGCAGCAGCATGACACGGGTGCCCGCATCGCGATCGCGACCCACAACCGCCCCGAGATCATCGAATTGATGTTCGGTACCTGGGCCGCCGAATGCGTCGTCGTCCCGATCAACTACAAGCTGCATCCGCGTGAGATGGTTCAGATCCTCGACGACGCTGGAGCGTCACGGGTGTTCGCCTCGTCGGCGATCGGTGCCGAGCTCGCGCCGATGACCACGGTGGCGACGGAAACCATTGATTCCGAGGACTATTCGCGGCGGTTTGCCGCCGATCCGTCGGCGCTTCCGCACGCCGATCCGTCGGCGCTGGCATGGCTGTTCTACACCAGCGGCACCACCGGCCGGTCCAAGGGAGCGATGCTGACCCATCGCAACCTCACGGCGATGACGGTCGCGCATCTGGCCGACATCGATGCGCCCGACGAGCACTGCAGCCTGGTACACGCGGCACCGATGTCGCACGGCTCCGGCCTCTACATCCTTCCGTACGTACTGCGCGGCGCCCGCCAAATACTGCCCACCTCGGGCGCATTCGATCCCGGCGAATTCCTGGACCTCTGCGAGCACCACCCGACCGCCAGCGCCTTTCTGGCCCCGACGATGGTGCAACGGCTCGTCGATACGGGCCGGGCCCGTCCGGCCAACCTCGCGACGATCGTCTACGGCGGCGGGCCCATGTACGTCGACAGCCTGCGCAAGGCGATCGCGGCGTTCGGACCGATCTTCGCGCAGATCTACGGGCAGGGCGAGTCACCGATGACCATCACCGGGCTACGGCGCGCCGACCACGAATCGGGCGACGACGCGATCCTGGGCTCGGTCGGTTACGCGCGATCGGGGATGGAGGTCGCGGTGCTGGGCACGGACGGCCGCCCGGTGCCGCCGGGCGAGATCGGCGAAATCGTTTGTCGCGGAGACGCGGTGATGGCCGGGTACTGGAAAAACCCCGAAGCCACCCGCGCCGCGCTCAAGGACGGCTGGCTCTACACCGGAGACATGGGCTCGTTCGACGCGCGCGGGTTTCTTACCCTGCGCGACCGGTCGAAGGACGTCGTCATCAGCGGCGGCAGCAACATCTACCCCCGCGAGGTGGAGGAGGTCCTGCTCGAACACCCCGACGTCGCCGAGGCGTGTGTGGTGGGCACCCCCGACGCCGAGTGGGGCGAGATCGTGGTCGCCTTCATCGTGGGCGCGGTCGAACCCGCGGCGCTCGACGCGCATCTGCTGGAGCGCATCGCCCGCTTCAAACGGCCCAAGCGGTACGAATTCGTCGACGAGCTACCGAAAAACAGCTACGGCAAGGTGCTCAAGCGTGAACTGCGCGCCAGTCTCGCGCACTGAGCCCATACGCCAGGAAAATCAAGGGAGGTCGCAAATGAAGTGTCGCGCCGCTGTCATCCGCGGGGTCGGCCGGGACTGGGAGATCCGCGAGATCGAGCTGGACCCGCCGCACGCGGGCGAGGTGATGGTGCGGATGGCCGTCGCCGGAATCTGCCACTCCGACGACCACCTGTTCACCGGCGACGTGGTCCCGACGGCCGAGGCGGTCGCCGCCAGCGGCCAGCCGGCGCCGGACTGGTTCCCGCTGCTCGGTGGCCACGAAGGTGCCGGTGTCGTCGAAGAAGTCGGGCCCGGCGTGACGTCGGTGCGGCCGGGCGATCATGTTGCGCTGTCGTTCATTCCGGCGTGCGGCAGTTGCCGCTTCTGCGTGAACGGCCAGAGCTACATCTGCGACATCGGCGCGAGCCTGTTCGTCCGGGAGATGCCCACCGACGGAACGTGCCGCCGGCACCTGGGCGACGAAGACCTGTTGGCCTACGGGCAACTCGGCACGTTCGCCGAGTACGCGGTGCTGTCGGAGCGGTCGGTCATCAAGATCGACGACGCGATCCCGTTCCATGCCGCGTCGCTCGTCTCCTGCGGGGTCAGCACCGGCTGGGGTTCCGCGACGATATCGGCCGGCACCGAACCCGGTGACACCGTCGTCGTCATCGGCGCCGGCGGTGTCGGGATGAACGCCCTGCAAGGCGCGCGCGCCGTCGGCGCGAAGTACGTCGTCGCCGTGGATCCCATTGATTCCAAACGGGATTCGGCCAAGATCTTCGGCGCCACCCACACCGCCGCCTCCGCACAGGACGCGATACCGCTGGTCAATGAGATCACCGCCGGCCTGATGGCCGACCGCGTGGTGATCTGCCCCGGCGTGGTGCACGTCGACCTGCTGCCGTTGGCGATGGCGCTGCTGCGCAAGGGCGGCGTTTGCGTGCTCACCGGCATCACCCCGTTCACTGAACCCCCGGTTCCGCTGGTGCTGCAGGAGATGACGCTGTCGGCCAAACAATTGCGGGGAGCGCTGTACGGCGGGATGAATCCGCGCACCAGCGTGCCGATGCTGCTGTCGATGTACCAGGCCGGCGCGGTGAAACTCGACGAGTTGGTCACCCGCCACTACCGGCTCGACCAGATCAACGAGGCGATGACGGACCTGCGGGAGGGCCGCAACATTCGCGGCGTGATCGATTTCGCCGGCGCGTGATCCCCGTCCGCGCGCATCCGATCAACCGGGCTCGAAGTGACTCCGGATGCCGGCCAGCATCTTGACGTGCGCCCTGACCCCTTCGCGGATGGTCACCCCGGCAAGTGGTCGCGGCGCGGCGATCGAAATCCGCTCGGTGATGCGGGTGCCGCCGTCGACCGGCTCGAAGCTCACCCTGCCGCGCAGCCGCACCCCGGGCGATTGGTCGGCCTCGGTCAACACGTCGCCACGGACGGGCACCCGCAGCCGGGCCTGATAGCGGGTTCGGATAGTCAACGGCCCCAAGGGGATCCGGTCAACCACGCGATAGGTCTGCTGGTAGCCGTCCGGCGTTTCGCTGCGGGACACCGTTTCCACGGACACGATCAGCGGGTGCACCAGCTTGATGTTGTTCAGGTCCACGTAGAAGTCGCGGACGGCATCAGGCGGCGCCGGCACCTGTTCAGACAGGGTCCGATCGGCGTGGACGGTCCACCAGCTCATAACAGGAACCTAGCCCGACGACGGCGCCGCGCTTACCGTGGACCCACGAGCGAGGGAGAAGACATGGGCACCCAAGGTCAAGTTGTCGAGCGCTACCTGGAATGCCTCGCCGCTCACGACTGGGCCGGACTGGCCGACACCATCGCCGAGGAAGGCCTGACCCGCGAGGGGCCGTTCTGCGACGTGGTCGAGGGCAAGGCGCGCTATGTCACCTTCCTGCGCACGGTGTGCACCGAGCTGGAGGGCCATCAGCTGCACGTGCGGCGGATCTCGCATGTGGACGACTCCCGGGTGTCGTACGCCGAGCTGTCCGAGACATTCGAGATCGACAGCGTCGCGACCACGTGGCCCGAATGCATTCTGTTCGAGCAAGACGACGACGGATTGATCTCTCACGTCAGCGTGTTTTTCAAGCAGCGGCCCTCCGGCGCCACATAGCGGTCTATTCCCTCCCCCACGGAATTGACCTAACGTGTCATGGATGGAGGCAGATGCAACTCCGGAGTCGGTGCCGGTCGAGAAATTGCACTCGGGCGACCCGATCACCGATTGTGGTCAGCGGTACATAGTTCTCGAATCAAAGGCGCTCGGCGATAGCTGCGTGGTTCTCGAGCTGGAGTCCAGGGTGGACCACCACCTGCAGGTCATCGAAAAGTCATTCCCGGCCGGGTACCAGGTCGACAGGGCACACCACCGAATTCTCTGACGAATTCCGGTCGCCTTGAATAATGCGCGAGTAGCCGTCCGACGGCTACCGCGTATTCGTGTTTTCCGAACCAAATTGCAATTCGCCTGACGCCCTTTACTTCTCGCGCGGCGGCCGTTGGTCGTTGGGGTCGTTCGGGTCGGGCTCGCCGAACCACCGCGACGGCTCATGCTCGCCGTACGCGTCGTGCCAGTCCCACCACTCGTATGGAGCGGTCTGCGGGCAGCCCGGCGGCGAATCCTCCCAGTTTTCCTGGCGGCCAGGGCGGTCATGTCGAGGAAGCTCCATGTGGTTCCGAGAGCCTCGTCACCGCGGTTGTTGACGAAGTAGGTGCGGAACACCCTGTCGCCGTCGTGGATGAAGGCGTTGGTGCCGTGCCACTCGTCTACCCCGAAATCGGCGTCGAAGTCGTCGATGATCGTGTACCAGGGCATCTTCCAGTCCATTCGCGCCTTGAGACGCTCGATGTCGGCCCGTGGCGCACGCGAGGCGAACACCAGCGTGGTGTCGCGGGCGTTCAGGCGCGCCAGGTTGCCGACATGGTCGGCGATCATCGAGCAGCCCCGGCACGCGTGGTCGGGCCAGCCGTCGATGCCTGCTCCGTAGAAGGCGCGGTACACCACGAGCTGACGTCTGCCTTGGAACAGGCCCGGCAGGTCGACCCTTCCTTCGGGTCCGTCGAACTCGTAGCGCTTGTCCACGGCCGTCCACGGCATCCGGCGCCGCATGGCCGCGAGCGCGTCATGGGCCCGGGTGAGTTCCTTCTCCTTCGCCAGCAGTTGCCGGTGCGCGCTCGCCCATTGCTGGGCGGACACGATCGGCGGTGTGTTCATCGCTGTGTGCCTTTCGGTCTCGGATGGTCAGGCCAGCGGCGAGAGGCCGGCGGAGGTGAGCAGGTAGGCGTCCTGGCCGGTGGGCTCGCCGGTCGCGATCTCGAGCACCGACTTGCCGACCTGCTGGGCGGTGAGCGCGGGCCCGCCGGCCTGCACGAAGGACTCGACGTCGACACCTTGGCGGTTGGCGTAGGCGGTGAACCCGATCCCGAGCCCCGCGCGCTGCGCTTCGATGCCGGCATAACTGGTGATGAACCTGACGGTCGCCTTCGCACCCGCATAGCCGCCCGACAGCGGCGACCCGTTCAGCGCGCCGCCGCTGGGCATCACGATCACCGCGGCGCCGGGGCGCCAGCGGGCGCAGCAGTGCCTGGCGAACCCAGTGGAACGCCTGCGCGACGTCGGAATTCCAGTTCTCGCTGAACGTCTCCCAGGTCTGCTCCTGCAGCGGCAGCATCGACGGCGTCGCGCCGGCGCACAGCACCAGGGTGCGCGGCCGGTACTCGTCGATCAGCCGTTCGGCCGTCGCCGGATCCACGGCGCCCAGCTCGGCGACGCCTTCACGCCGGTGGTGGCCGACGTGGCTGTATCGGATCGCGACGACCGCCTGCCTGCGGGCGCTGGAAAACCGCGCCCGCCGCGTGCTGCCGATGGGCGTGGGGAACGGCTCGATCGAACCGGACGCCGATTTCGACGCGAAGGCCGGCGCGCACGCCTGGCTGGAGCCCATCCCCGACGCGCTGATGTTCAAGAGCCCCGAAGACGACCTCGCCGCCAAGCAGATCGTGCGGCTGGCCGTGATGACTGCCCTTCAGGAGCTTCCGCCGCGGCAGCGCGCGGTGTTGATCCTGCGCGACGTCGTGCAGTTCAGCGCCGCCGAGGTTGCCGAACTGCTCGAAACCACGCCCGCGGCGGTCAACAGTTCGCTGCAGCGCGCCCGCGCCCACCTCGCCGAACTGTCCCCCACCGAGGGGAGCATGTCCGAGCCCGGCGATGCCGAGCGCCGCGAATTGCTCGACCGGTATTGCGCGGCATTCGAAAACGCGGACATGGCCGCGTTGACGGCGCTGCTGCAGGCCGACATCAAACTCGAAATGCCGCCGATGCCAGTGTGGTTCACCGGTCGGGATGCCGTGCTGCGATTCCTCGCCGCACGCGCCCTGGCCGGGCCCGGCGATGTTGTGATGATCCCCACGGCCGCGAATTCGCAACCCGCCGTTTCCGAGTACCGGCGCGGCGCCGACGGTGCGATGCGGGCCCATTCCATTCACGTGCTGACCACCGGTGCGACCGGAGTCACCGGCATCACCGTCTTCCTCGACCCCCGCTTGTTCAGCACGTTTGGTTTGTCGCCAACCCGGTAACCTTGGAGCAGGGACGTAATCGCACCCTTGCTCTCTACGGGAGGCCCGACCTGCATCGTCATCGGTGTCGTCGCACGGTGTTACCTTCCCGCCCACGTGTGGACAGGTACTCCACACGCCAGGATCATTAGGCGCGGTAGACGAAGTTGAAGGGTGACGAGTGAAGATTCCCGGCGTTTCCAGCGTCGTAGCCGGTGTAGCTGGCGGAGCCGCGCAGGTGGTGCGGGCCGGTGTGTCCACCGCCGCGGGTGCCGCGGGCGCGCTGCAGACGTTGGCCAGCCCGGTAACCGAACTCGCCGGCCCGGTAATCCAGTCCGTCGCCCAGACGACGGGCCGCGCGATCGGGTTGGACGGCTCATCCAACGGCTCCCCCGGCGCCGTCCTGCCGCCGGTGCGCTGGCACAGCGGGCACCGCGTGCACCTGGACCTGGATCCACTGCTTCCGTTCCCACGCTGGCACGAGTACGCGCCCGCCGTGGAAGAGCCGGTGCGCCGGATCCCGGGTGTGGCCGAGGCGCACGTCGAGGGCGCACTGGGCCGCCTGGTGATCGAACTGTCCGACGACGCGGACGACGGCGCTGTCCTGGACGAGGTGCGCACGACGGTGTCCTCGATCGCTGCCGACATCACCTGGTCGAAGTCGGAGCCGCAACTGCCTTCCGCGCCGTTCGCCGACCCGGGCAACCCGCTCGCGATTCTGGTGCCGCTCACCGCGGCGGCAATGGATCTCGTCGCGATGGGGGCGGCGGTCACCGGATGGGTCACCCGGCTGCCGGCCGCGCCGCAGACCACCCGCGCCGCGGCCGCGCTGATCAATCATCAGCCGCGCATGGTCTCGATCCTGGAGGCGCGGCTGGGCCGGGTGGGCACCGACATCGCGTTGGCCGCGACGACGGCGGCCGCGCACGGCCTGACCCAGTCGTTCGGCACCCCCCTGCTCGACCTGACGCAACGCACCCTGCAGGTCTCCGAGGCGTCGGCGCACCGGCGCGTATGGCGTGACCGCGAGCCGCAGCTGGCCTCCCCCGACCGGCCGCAGGCTCCGGTGGTCCCGGTCATTTCCTCGGCCAAGTCGGAGGTGCCCCGGCACAGCTGGGCCGCGGCGGCGGCCGGCGAGGCCTCCCACGTCGTGGTCGGCGGAACGATCGACGCCGCGATGGACAAGGCCAAAGGCTCGATGGCCGGGCCGGTGGAGAGCTACGTCGATTCGGCGGCCAACGGCTCGCTGATCGCCGCGGTCAGCGCGCTGGTCGCCGGCGGCGGCACCGAAGACGCGGCCGCCGCCATCGAGGCCGGGGTGCCCCGCGCCGCGCACATGGGCCGCCAGGCGTTCGCCACGATTCTGGGCCGCGGGCTGGCCAATTCCGGCCAACTGGTGCTCGACCCGGGCGCCCTGCGCCGCCTGGACCGGGTGAAGGTGGTCGTCATCGACGGCGCCGCGCTACGCGGCGATCACCGGGCGGTCCTGCATGTCCGCGGCGACGCCCCGGGCTGGGACGACGACCGGGTCTACGAGGTGGCCGACGCGCTGCTGCACGGCGAGGAGGCGCCCGAGCCCGACCCGGATGAGCTGCCCGCAACCGGTGCGCGACTGAAATGGGTTCGGACCCAAGGGTCGTCGGCGACGCCCGCGCAGGGCCTGGAACGCGCCGACCTTATCGTCGACGGCGAGTGCGTCGGCAGTGTCGACGTCGGCTGGGAGGTCGACCCCTACGCGATTCCGCTGTTCCAAACCGCGAACCGCACGGGTGCGCGAGTGGTGCTGCGTCATGTCGCGGGCACCGAGGACCTCACCGCCAGCGTCGGCACCACACATCCGCCCGGCACGCCGCTGCTGAACGTGGTCCGGGAGCTGCGCGCCGATCGTGGACCGGTGCTGCTGATCACCGCACTGCATCGGGATTTCGCCTCGACAGACACCCTGGCCGCGCTCGCGATCGCCGATGTCGGTGTGGCCCTTGACGATCCGCGCGCCGCGACGGCGTGGACCGCGGACATCATCACGGGGACCGATCTGGCCGACGCGGTGCGCATCCTGTCGGCGATCCCGGTGGCCCGGTCGGCCAGCGAGTCGGCGGTGCACCTGGCCCAGGGCGGCACCACGCTCGCCGGGCTGCTGCTCGTCACCGGTGAGGAGGAGGCGAGCACCAGCCCGGTGAGCTTCCGGCGCTGGCTCAACCCGGTCAACGCAGCCGCCGCCACCGCGCTGCTGGCCGGAACCTTCTCGGCCACCCGGGTGCTGCGGCTGCCCGATCCCACCCCCCAGCCGCTGACCGCCTGGCACGCGCTGGATCCCGAGATCGTGTATTCGCGGCTGGCCGGCGGCGCGCGGCCGATGGCCGTCGAAACCGAGCCGTCCTGGCGGCGGCGTCTCGATGACCTGTCGTACAGCCCGGCGCTGGCACCGCTGCGCACGCCCCTGCACAACATCGCCCGGCTGGCGTCGGCCACCCGGACAGAGCTGGCGGATCCGCTGACCCCCATCCTGGCCGTCGGCGCGGCCGCGTCGGCGATCGTCGGCAGCAACGTCGACGCGCTGCTGGTGGCCGGCGTCATGACCGTCAACGCGATAACCGGTGGGGCGCAACGGCTGCGGGCCGAGGCCGCCGCCGCCGAGCTGTTCGCCGAGCAGGACCAGCTGGTGCGCCGGGTGGTCGTCCCGGCCGTGGCGACGACGCGCCGCCGGCTCGATGCCGCGCGGCACGCGACCCGCACCGCGACCGTGTCCGCGAAGTCCCTGCGGCCCGGCGATGTCATCGACCTGGCCGCTCCCGAGGTGGTCCCGGCCGATGCCCGCCTGCTGGTCGCCGAAGACCTCGAGGTCGACGAGTCCCTGCTGACCGGCGAGTCGCTTCCGGTGGACAAGCAGGTCGACCCCGTCGCCGTCAACGACCCCGACCGCGCCAGCATGCTGTTCGAGGGCAGCACGATCGTCGCCGGGCATGCCCGGGCGATCGTCGTCGCCACCGGGGTCGGCACCGCCGCGCACCGCGCGATCTCAGCGGTCGCCGACGTCGAGACGGCCGCAGGAATCCAGGCCCGGCTGCGGGAACTGACCAGCAAGGTGCTGCCGTTGACGCTGGCGGGCGGCGCGACGGTATCGGCGCTGGCGCTGCTGCGCCGCGCGCCGCTGCGCCAGGCGGTGGCCGACGGCGTCGCGATCGCGGTGGCCGCCGTCCCCGAGGGCCTGCCGCTGGTGGCCACCCTGTCCCAGCTCTCGGCGGCCCAGCGGCTGACGGCCCGCGGGGCCCTGGTTCGCGCACCGCGCACCATCGAAGCGCTGGGCCGGGTCGACACCATCTGCTTCGACAAGACCGGCACGCTCACCGAGAACCGGCTGCGCGTGGTGTGCGCCGTGCCCGACGACGTCGACCCGCACGAGCCCTTCCCGAAACTGACCGACCCCGAGTCGGCCGGCCTGCTGCGGGCCGCCGCGCGCGCGTCCGCTCAGCCGCAGGAAGGCCAGGGGCACGCGCACGCCACCGACGAAGCGATCCTCACCGCGGCGAGTTCGCTGAACGGCCAGAGTGATTCGGACTGGGAGATGGTCGCGGAGGTCCCGTTCGAGTCCAGCCGTGGCTTCGCCGCCGCGATCGGCACCGTGGGCCACGACAACGGGCACCCGGCGGACTCGCCGGTGCTGGTCCTCAAGGGGGCGCCCGAGGTCATCCTGCCGCGCTGTAAGTTCGCCGACCCGGAAGCCGACCAGCAGCGGGCCGAGGCTGTGGTGCACGGCCTGGCCGAGCAGGGCCTGCGGGTGCTCGCCGTCGCGCAGCGCGGCTGGAAGCACGAGACCGACGACGACGACACCGACGCCGACGCTGTGGACGCCGCGGCGCAGAACCTCGAACTGCTCGGCTACGTCGGCCTGGCCGACACGGCCCGGGCATCGGCGCGCCCGCTGATCGAGGCGCTGGTGGACGCCGACCGCGACGTGGTGCTGATCACCGGCGATCACCCGATCACCGCGCGGGCGATCGCCCAGCAGCTGGGCCTGCCGGCGGACGCGCGGGTGGTGACCGGCGCCGAGCTCGCCGGCCTCGACGAGGACGCGTGCGCCCGGCTGGTCGCCGACGTGCAGGTGTTCGCCCGGGTCAGCCCGGAGCAGAAGGTGCAGATCGTGGCCGCCCTGCAGCGCTGCGGGCGGGTCACGGCGATGGTCGGCGACGGCGCCAACGACGCCGCCGCCATCCGGATGGCCGACGTCGGTATCGGGGTGAGCGGTCGCGGTTCGTCGGCCGCCCGCGGCGCCGCCGACATCGTGTTGACGGACGAGGACCTCGGCGTGCTGATGGACGCCCTGGTCGAGGGCCGCAGCATGTGGGGCGGGGTTCGTGACGCCGTCACGATCCTGGTCGGCGGCAACGTCGGCGAGGTGTTGTTCACCATCATCGGGACCGCCTTCGGCCAAGGCCGCGCGCCGGTGGGAACCCGTCAGCTGCTGCTGGTCAACCTGCTCACCGACATGTTCCCCGCGCTCGCGGTCGCGGTCACGTCGCAATACGTCGAGCCCGACGAAGCCGAATACGAATCCGCCGAAGCCGCCGACGAGGCCCGCCGCCTACACCGCCGCGCGGTGCTCACCGGCCCGACGCCCTCGCTCGACGCCCCGCTGATGCGCCAGATCGTGACCCGCGGCGCCGTCACGGCGGCGGGGGCGACGGCCGCCTGGGCCATCGGGCGCTGGACGCCGGGCACCGAACGCCGCACGGCGACAATGGGTTTGACCGCGCTCGTGACGACACAGCTGGCGCAGACGCTGCTCACCCGACGGCACAGCCCGCTCGTGGTGGCGACCGCCCTGGGCAGCGCCGGCGTGCTGGTCGGCATCGTGCAGACGCCGGTGCTCAGTCAGTTCTTCGGCTGCACGCCGCTGGGCCCGGTGGCCTGGTCGGGTGTGCTGGGTTCGACGGCCGGTGCCACCGCGATCTCGGCGCTGGCACCCAACTGGCTGGCCAAGCAGGTCGCCGCCCTGGAGCCCGGCGAGGAGTGAGCCTTTTAGCCGGGCAGTTCTTTGCGCAGCACCTTGCCGGTGGGGTTGCGCGGGATGGTGTCGACGACGTTGATGTCGCGGGGCTGTTCGAAGCGAGAGACCCGGCCCTTGAGGTACTCCCGCAGCTCGGCCACGTCGATCTCGCTGCCCGGCTGCGCGACCACGAACGCCGCCAGCCGCTGACCGAACCGTTCGTCGGGGACGCCGATGACCGCGTTGTCGGCGATAGCGGGGTGCTGGGCGAGCGCGTTCTCCACCGCACGCGGATAGACGTTCTCGCCGCCGGAGATGATCATGTCGTCCTCGCGGCCGACGATGAAGAGCCGGCCCGCGTTGTCCAGATAGCCCATGTCGCCGGTGCTGGTCATGCCGTCGACGACGGCTTTCGCCGCGCCATCGGTATAGCCCTCGCTGGTCAATTCGCCGCCGACGAAGATCCGCCCGGTGACCCGCGGCCCGACCGGCTTGTCGTTCTTGTTGTAGATGCGCACCGGGCAGCCGACGACGGGCCTGCCGACGGTTTCGGGGGCTTCACGCAGATCCGCCGGCGTGGCCAGCGCGCCGATGCCGACCTCGGTGGAGCCGTAGCCGTTGTAGAGGACGTCGCCGTAGGCGTCCATGAACCGCTGGCCCAGCGTGGGGTCGAGGCGGTCGCCGCTGGAGATCACGGTTCGCAAGTAGGGCAGCGGGTTTCGCTCACGCACCTGCTCGGGCAGCTCCAGGATCCGCGCGAGCACGACCGGCACCGCGGTGAAGGCGTCGGCGCGGTGCAGCGACGCCTGGGCCAGCGCGGCCTCGGCGTCGAACTCGCGGCGGGTCAAAACGGTGCCCCCGAGCGCGAAGGTCAGCATCAGCATGCCCAGCCCCAGCCCGTGAAACATGGGCATCGCCACCGAAACCCGCGAACCGGTGCGCAACCGGGTGCGATCGAGGATCGTCACCCACACGCCCACCGCGGAGCGCAACTGCGGTGTGCGCGGCACGCCCTTGGGTTTCCCGGTGGTGCCCGACGTCAACAGCACGATGCGGCCGGGGGTGGCGACGTCCGGGCGAGCGCCCTCGTCGGCACCGATGGTCGCCGGATCGACCGTGACGACCGATTCGTCCGCACTCCGGACCCGATCGGCGAATTCGGCGTCGGCGACCACGGTCGAAATGCGGTGGGCCTCGACGGCGGACGCCAGCGCATCGCTGCGGAACTCCGTGCTCATCGGCACGACGTCGGCGCCCAGCAGGGCCGCGGCGAAAACCCCCGCCACAAAACCACGTCCGTTGCGGCACATCACCCCGACCGCCTGCCCGGGGGCAGCGCCGTCGGCGGCCAGCCGCCGCGCCAGCGACTCGGTCGCTCGCTGCAGCTGGCGATAGGTCAGCGCGCCGTCGTCGTCGACGATCGCCGTCCGGTCGGGCCAGCGGGCGGCGGTGACCGCCAGCAGCGTGTACGGATTCGTGCCGCCCCGGCGTGCCTCGCGCAGCAGCCGGAAACCCGCGAGCGGGGCCGGCGGGGCGAGCAGACCGGAGCGCAGCAGGGCCCGGGCGGCGGTGGTGACTACGCGATCAGTCGTCATCGTCGGCCTCATCGGTATCGGGCTCGCTGAAGAAGCGGCGATGCCACAGCCGCGCGGCGTAGTCGGCCGGCCCGGCCAGCAGCACCGAGGCCAGCTCGGCCGGCAGCACCCAGGGCGGCGCGATGGTGCGCGGCCGCTCGATGATCGCCTTGGCGATGGCGTCGGCGGCTTCGTCGGGCGACAGCCCTGGAAGGCTGCCCAACAGCGGGGTGGGCTCGATCATCCTGGTGCGGACCAGCGCGAAGTAGACGGTGGTGACGTCGACGCCGTCGGTGTGCAGTTCCGGGGCGACGCTGCGCAGCCACCGGTCGAAGGCGCCCTTCGACGCCTGATAGGCGCCCCACTGCGGACCCGGCGCCACCCGCACCGCGACGCTCGACACGTTCACGATGTGCCCGCTGCTGTTGCCGCGCATGCCCGGCAACAGCCCGAGCAGCAGCCGCACCGGCCCCAGGTAGTTGATGTCGATGGTGCGCTGGAAGTCGTGCGGCCGGTCGTACTGCTCATGCAGCGAGCGGCGCAAGGACTTGCCGGCGTTGCTTACCACGATGTCGAGCGGGCCGTGCTCCTCGGTGATCTGCTTGGTCAGGGTGCTGACCGCGGATTCGTCGGTGAGGTCGGTCGGGTAGGCGACCGCGCGACCCCCGCCGGCGTTGATCGACGCGGTGAGGTCGCAGAGCCGTTCCTCGGACCGGGCGACCACCAGGACCGTCGCCCCGGCGGCGGCCAGGCTGCGCGCGGTCGCCTCACCGATGCCGTAGGACGCGCCCGTCACCAGGATGGTCTTGCCGAGCACGGCGCCCCGCAACTTGTCGGGGTCCGACACCCGCGCCGGGTTGGCCACGTGGTCCGTGACCGTATTCAGGGCCTGCGCTATTGCGTTCAACTTCGCTGCCGCATTCACTCGAGCCGCTAGCCGGGGTCGGGCGGTTGCTTCACCGTGCACCCGGCTCGTAACTACAAGTAGCAGACCACATTGCGGTGCGGGCCCGCGCTCCGCCCCGGCCAAGACGGCTCCCGGAGACCTCGGCGATCGATGGGCGTAGGCCGCCCGGGCGCCCGCACCGGATGAGCGCCGCGCACAACCAATCTCGGCCCGTCCGCATCAGCGGCGGTTATTTTATGAGAACACAGTAATTTCGGTGTTTCCTGGGTTTAGCGGGCGTGTCGGCTGGGCACAATGGCGGCATGATTGCGCGTCAATTAGTTCGTTCCCTCGGTTCAGCAGCAGTTCTCGCAGCGTCGGGCGTGGCCGTCTCGGCCGTGTCCACCTCCGTTATCCCGTCGGCCTCGGCCCAGTGTCCCGACGTGCAAGTGGTGTTCGCCCGCGGCACCGGTGAAGCACCCGGCGTCGGCCCCACCGGGCAGGCCTTCGTCGATGCGCTGCACCAGCGCGTCGGCGGGCGGTCGTTCGACGTGTATCCGGTCAACTACCCCGCCAGCGACCAATGGGATACCGGCATCGACGGCATCAGAGACGCGGGCGCCCACATCAATTCAATGGCCCACGACTGCCCCAACACCAAGATGGTGCTCGGCGGCTACTCGCAGGGCGCGGCCGTGATGGGGTTTGTCACCTCGGCCGCCGTGCCCGACGGCATCGACCCCAACACCGTCCCGAAGCCGCTGTCCCCTGACGTCGCCAACCACGTGTCCTCGGTGGTGCTGTTCGGCATGCCCAACGTGCGGGCGATGAACTTCCTCAACGAGCCGCCCGTGGTCATCGGCCCGCTCTACCAAGACAAGACCGTCAAGGTGTGCGCCACCGAGGACCCGGTCTGCTCCGACGGGATGAATTTCGCCGCGCACGACACCTACGCCGACGACGGCGCGATGATCGACAAGGGTGTCGCCTTCGCCTCCAGCCATCTGGGTACGGGCGGGCCCGGCGCACAGTCGGTCGCATCGCCGCACGGCAGCTTCGGAGAGTAACGGCCCGACGGGGATTGCGGGCTAATCCCTGATGAAGCCCTTGTTGCGCATCAGGGCGTCAGCCAGGAATCCGTCGTGCGGAATGTGCGGCGCGTGCCACCACGTCGGATGGCGCCCGAGGTAGACGTTGCCGACGGTCGGGTCGGCGACCAGATCGTCGATCAGCGTCTCGTCTCCGGTGATCGCGGTGACGACGAGCGAATGCCGCAGTGACCGCACCCCGGCCTCGCGCGTCCAGGCCGACACCCACACACACGGGAAGGGCAGTTCGAGGTTGAGCGTGCCGACGTCGGGTTCGGGCAGCAGGTGGACGGCCGGGCGCAGTGCGGCATAGCCATCCCCGAGATCGGCGACCACCTGTTCGGCGCCGAGCAGCGGGGTTGACGCGGCGGCCTTGGCCGCCAACAAGTTCGCCAGGGCGCGCGCCTTTTCGACGGGCAGGGTGGGCAGGTTCGCCCGCTCGTCGTCGGTGGGCAGCGGCTCGATGGTCGCCAGTCGGTCGGCGATCGCCCGGGCCAGAGGGAGGGGATCGCCCTGGTAGAGCACCGCGGTGGCGTTGACGCACGCCATGCCGCCGTGGTTGGCGATCGAGTCGACGATGACGTCCAGGTAGTCACGCCAGTCCCGGTCGGCGGTGATCACGATCTTGGTGCGCCCCGGTCCGTTCACGATCACCGCCGGATCGCCGGCGTACTTGTCGACCACGTCCTGGCCGCCGTACACCATGGCGAGGTCGGCGGACCGGATGATCTCGTCGGCGCCGCCATGGTCGGTGGGCAGATAGACGGCGTCCTCGGCGCGAAACCCGGCCTGCCGTAGCGCGCACACCAGCCGATGCGCCGTCAGCGGTTCGCGCCGCGATGGGCGCACCGCGACCCGGTAACCCAGCGCCAGCGCCTGGGGCCAGAGCCCATGAACACCGGGGCCGTTGCCGGCCGCGTGCACGGCGAACACCTCCCCCCGGCGCGCCCCCCCCGCGCCGCCCCCCCCGGGGGGCCCCACGCGCCCGTGCCGCGCCCCCCCCCCCCGCCGGGCCGGGCGCCCGGGCGGGGACCCCCCCG
>NZ_BAAGDE010000040.1:0-25733 GCF_054660795.1 Mycobacterium sp. MUNTM1 | reverse complement strand
CCCCCCCCCTCCACCCCGGGGGCGGGGGGGCGCGGGGCGCGCTCCAACCCCCCCCCCCCGCCCCCCCCCCCCCGCCCCGCCCGCACGGGTGCGCCCCTCGCGCCAGTCCAGCGCCGCCCCCACCGGCTGAGCCGGCCGCACGGCATCGAACGCGCCGGCGACCGCTTCGGCCACACCGCGCGCGCCGGCGCGGGTGATCGCGATCGGCATGCCCGAGATCCGCCCGGCCAGCCCGACATAGGCCTCGAAATCCAGTCCGCCGATCACGCCGCTGGCGAAGATGTCGGCGGCCCGGGACAGCGTGTCCGCGCGCTGCGTCAGCGGCAACGGTGCGGCCTTGCGCTGCGCGCTTAGCGTGCGCGAAACGTAGAGCGGCGGAACGAGGCTCAGCTCCGCGACGGCGACGCCCGCGGTCGTGGCGATCACCTCGCGGTTGCGGGTCCGGTATTCGCCGTCGGCACCGAGCGCGTCCAGCGCTACCAAATCGGTTGCGGCGCCGGTGTTTTCACCCGTCACGCTCAGTACACGCCTTCGATCACGGATTCACCCTCGAAGGTGGGCACCGGCCGGACCTCGCTGACCGAGTCGCTGAGTTCACCCGCCGGTCCGGGCATCCTGAGCGCCAGGTCACGCTCCAGGTTGTTCGGTATGAACATGCCCTTGCTGACGTGGTTCATCACCACCTGGCCCTGCTTCCCGTACGGCACCCGTTCCCCGGTGTCGGGATCCACCACCCAGAACACCACGTACGGGGTGCGCGGGTCGAAGACGAAGGTGTCGCCGTCGATGGTTCGGGTGACCGCCTGCGACAGCACCATGGTGCTGCCGAACGCCATGGTGATCGTCGTCGCGGGGAAGATGCCGCGCAGCAGGTCGAGAGTGTCGGCATCCACATGCGCGCCGCTGAGCAGCAGGTAGCGGATCTTGTCGTTGATCAGCTCGACCACCCGGTCGTCGCGGGCCATGGCCTCCAGCAGCGGCGGGGTGGTGTGCAGGTTGGCGATGTTCTGTGTCTGCAACACGAAGACGGCCTGCTCGACGACATGGTCGACGTAGGCCGCCACGTCGGCGGCCGCGCCGCGGGCGGCGAGCCTTTTGACCCAGCGCGGATCGATGTCGATCGTGTGGCAGGCCGCACCGAGGCGCTGCGACACCAGCCGGGAGAAGTAGCCGACGCCGTGCGGCCCGCTCGGCATCAGGCACAGAAAGCCCTGGCCCCGCCGGAAGCCACCCGTGGCGAAGTCCTCGGTCTGCCATTCGATGACCTGCGCGACCCAATCCGGCAGCTGCGCAGTGCGTTTCGGGGCGCCGGTGGTGCCGCCGGATTCGAAGACCTGGGGCACCGGCGGCGCGGCTCCCTGCGCGAGGTAGCCGCGCGGAATGAGATCCTCCACTGGGACGCTGCGTAATTCGTTGACCAGGTTGGGAAACAACCGCAGATCGGCATAGGTGTTGACGTCGGTCAGCGGGTTGAAGTCCAGCGCACGGGCGGTCCGTAGCCAAAACGGTGACCCGGTGTCGTCGCCGAAGTGCCAGGCGATCGCCGCGCGCAGGTAGGCTTCGGCATCCTCGACCGGCGCCGCGCGCGGGACGTCCAACAGCGAGAAGTCGACTTCGGCCATGTCCTCGATCCTGTCCCATCGTGGACCGCGACGCCAAGGACGGCGGGCCTCCGCTCGCGTCGCCGTATCGCTTTATCGCCTTATTTCACAGGGAGTTTCATCGGCGTGCACGCGGTGTTCAGCGAACCGCCGGTGGCCTAACTGCCGAGCAGGGCGGTGATCGCCTCGTTGAACCGCGGATAGATGTCGTCATAGGTGCCGTCGCGCTCGGCGTACCGGAACATCTTGACGCGCTCCACCACGATCTCCTTGGCGTCCGGCTGCGTCTGCAGCAGCGTCATCGTCTCGGTGATGTAGTCCTCCAGCGGCATCGCCCGGGGGTCGAATCCCCGCTCGCCCTGCAGCGCGGTCTGCACGTGCGGCGGGATGATTTCGATCACCTGCACCGAGCTGTCGCGCAGCTGGAACCGCAGCGATTCGGTGTAGGAGTGCAGCGCCGCCTTGGCGGCGCAGTAGGTCGGGGTCAGCGCGCTGGGCATGAAGGCCAGACCGGACGTGACGTTGAGGATCGTGGCGTGCGGCTTGCGCAGCAGCGCCGGCAGCACGGCGGAGGTCACCCGGATGGGGCCCAGCAGATTGACGGCGATGCTCTGTTCGGCCAGGCCGACGTTGCTGCCGGTCAGGTCCTCGACCCGCTGAATTCCGGCGTTGTTGACCACCACGTTGAGGTCCGGGTAGTGGTCGGTCAGCTCGGTGGCGAATCGCCGGATGTCGGCGGGGTCGCCCTGATCGAACGGCAGGGTCTGCATGCCCGGGTTGGCCTCGGCCACGGCCCGCAGATGGTCGGCGCGCCGGGACGCGATGATCACCTGGTTGCCCAAGCGGTGGAAAGACTCGGCCAGGCCGCGGCCGATGCCGCTGCCGCCGCCGGTGACCAGAACGGTATTGCCGGTCATCTGCATCGCGGTTCTCCTTCGGTCGCCCTGCCATCGGCTCGCTCGACCGGCGCATTCGGCCGACGTAGCGGAATGCCCCAATGCGGAGCCGGCTAACCACGATGCCCTATGGGCCCGCGCGGTGTCACGACAAACGCGGGCGACGAGTAGTCCGTTACGCGGCGGGGCGGTTGTGCAGCGGGCGCGGGTCGATGCCCGTGCGCTGCCACCCCGCGGCCGCCCAGCTCGTGTAGAGCACGCGGACGGGCAGCCGGTTGAGCAGCGGGTTGAGCGCCCGGATGGCCGCGGCGATGCGCTGAAAGCGCTTCTCCTTCTTGGCGTCCCACTGCAGCTGGCAGACCTCGCGCATCTGGGGTGGCAGCGTGCCGACCACGACCAGCCGGGTGTAGGCGTTCAGCGGGGCGGACAACATCTTCCACACCCCCTTGGGGACCCGGCGCGGCCCGGGGATGCCCTTGCGGAGGTAGCCGGTGCCGTAGAGCACGGTCTTGTGCGGGACGAACCGGTCGAGCATCTGGTCCCAGTAGGCCAGGAAGTCGTCGTAGGTCTGCGGTTGTCCGCGGTCGCTGACGCCGTACAGGCTGTACCAGAGCTTGCCCTCGTTGAAGATCTGTTCCTTCTCCGCGCGCGACAGCCTGCGGATGAACGTATCGGTGTTGTAGATGACCTGGTCGACGAAGCTGGCGTGGGCCCAGTAGAACAGCTCCGGATTCAGCGCGTGATACCTCGACCCGTCGCTGATGGTGCCCTTGATCGTCTTGTGGAAGTCGCGCACCTTGCGGCCCCACTCGTGGGGCTCGTCGGAGTAGACGGTGTTCATCAAGGGCGGCGCGGTCCGCTTGGCGCGGCCCAGCGTGTCGCTGAAGATGACGGAGTGGTCCAGCACGCCCTGGGCGAGTTGTTCGATGCAGTTCTCCACCCCGGCGGTGCGCTGGAATCCGAAGAGCTGAGTCCTGTTGTCCCCGTAGAACTTCCAGATCAACGAATCCGGGCCCAGCCGCGGCGCGGCGTCGGCGACCGCGTCGTCGACGGGCCTGGGCGTCGCTTCGCGAACGCCCATGTCGAACCGCGACCCCGCGCTCGGGGCGGTCAACTCGTCGTTCTGGGCGGTCATGCCCACCTCCTCGTTGCGCCCGGCGGAGCCTGCGTCCCGCCAGCGTTATGAACCAATGACACAATGCCGTATCTTTGTTTCAGAGCCTAGCAATCGCTCGCTGCGGATGCACATCGCGGGGCGGGTCCCCGCTCCCGAAAAAGTCGGCGGTGACCCCACCGAGGAGTTGATACGATGCCGCCAATCATGCAGTCCGAACCGGCCTCTGCCAGTGCCGATGCGCTCACCGACGTCGATCGCAGGATCTTGGACACCGCGCGCGCCGTGTTCGAGACCTACGGCGTGCGCCGCGCCAACATCGACGACGTCGCCGCCCGGGCCGGGGTCAGCCGCAGCACCATCTACCGTCGGTTCCCAACCAAGGAGAACCTGTTCGCCCACGTGGTGCGGCGCGAGGCCGGGCTCTTCTTCAGCACCCTGGACCGGGCGACGACGGGCTGCGACCCCCGGCAGGCGGTGATCGAGGCGTTCGCGCTCGGGGTGCGCCTGGTGCAGGACTCGCCGCTGTATTCGCGGATCGCCGAGAGCGAACCCGAGCTGTTCGGCCTGTTCTCCCGATCGCAGGCCTTTCCGATTCGTCAGTTCGCCGACGGCATCGCCCATACCCTGCGGCGGTGCGGCGCCGACCTGGCCGAGTCCGACCTGGACAACATCGCCGACATCCTGCTGCGCGTCGCCCTCGGCATCATCGTCTTTCCCACCGACCGGCTCGACACCTCCGACCCGGCCGCCGTGCGCGAGTACGCCGCGCGCTATCTGGTTCCGATCATCAGCAGGCCCGTTGACGGGCCTGGAATTGTCGGCACCCTGCACTAGCCTTGAGCCGTGGCTGGGAGTTCTGCGGCTCCGCGGACCCGGTATGCCAGTTGCGGCGAGATCGACATCGCCTATCAGATCGTCGGCGATGGGCCGGTTGACCTGCTCATGCTGCCGGGCCCGCTGATCCCGATCGACTGCGTCGACCTCGAGCCCTCGATGTACCGCTTCCATCGCCGGCTCGCATCGTTCTGCCGGGTGATCCGGTTCGATCAGCGCGGGATCGGCCTGTCGTCCCGGGTTCCCTCGCTGGACATGCTCGGCCCGGAATCGTGGGCGCAGGACGCGATCGCGGTCATGAACGCGGTCGGTTGCGAGCGAGCCACTGTCTTCGCCCCGGGCTTCACCACGCTGGCCGGTGTGGTTCTCGCCGCCGACCACTCCGATCGGGTGAACAGCCTGGTCATCGCCAACGGCGCGGCGCGCACGCTGCGGGGCCCCGATTACCCGATCGGCGCCGAGCTCGACGCCGCCGAGCGATTCACGTCGGTCGGCATGGAGCCGGACGCCGTCGAGCAGGGGTTCGACATGCTCGGCATCATCGCCCCGTCCGTGGCGAACAACGCCGCGTTCCGCTCGTGGTGGGACATGGCCGGCAACCGGGCCGCGTCACCCAGCATGGCCCGTGCGTTCATCAACAAGGTCAGGGAGGGCGATGTCCGCGACCGCCTGCCTCGCATCGCCGTGCCGACGCTGATCCTGCATCGCGACAACCCCGGCTTCAGCCCCGTCGAGCACGCGCACTACCTCGCCGAGCACATCGCCGGATCTCACCTGGTCGAACTGCCGGGCGAGGACGCCCTGTACTGGGTCGGCGACACCGCGCCCATGCTCGACGAGATCGAAGAGTTCATCACCGGGGTGCGTGGCGGCTCCGACACCGAGCGGCTGCTCACCACGATCATGTTCACCGACATCGTCGGCTCCACCGAGCGGGCCGCGGCCCTGGGTGACCACCGCTGGCTCGACCTGCTGGACAACCACGACAGGATCGTGCGCCACGAACTGCAGCGCTTCGGCGGCCGCGAAGTCAACACGGCCGGAGACGGATTCGTCGCAACGTTCAGCAGCCCGAGCGCGGCGATCGCCTGCGCCGACGCCATCGTGGACGACGTTCACGTGCTGGGCATCGAGGTGCGGGTCGGCATTCACGCCGGCGAGGTCGAGGTGCGCGGCACAGACGTGGCGGGCATGGCCGTGCACATCGCAGCGCGGGTGGCAGCACTCGCCGGGCCCAGCGAAGTACTGGTGTCGTCCACGCTGCGCGACATCGTCACCGGCTCGCGGCACAGGTTCGGCGACCGCGGCGAGACCGCGCTCAAGGGCGTGCCCGGTTACTGGCGGCTGTACGCCCTGGTCCGCGAGCACGCCGTCGTCCGCCGGTAACCCGGTCGACAATTCGCAGCGGTCGAAGCGTCGCGGGCCTCGGCGTAGGCTTCGGACGGGGACTCACCGGAGCCGCGGCTTCGCGGCTTTCCATTCGATTTCTAGCGTCTGGCTTGGCATTTGATCGAAGGAGTACGCATGACCGACGTGCACGTCTCGCTGCCTCCCGCGCTCCGGCGAGCGCTCGACCTGCTCATCGACCCACCGGCCGATCCCGACGTGAGCCGGGGTTATCTCGACCTGCTCGGCACCGGCGCCGCCCAGGACGGCGCCGTCGAGAAGAACACCGGCCCGATCCAGGCGGCGTGGGCGTCACCGATCGGATCGATGCTCTACGACAACGCCCAAGCGCTTTCCCGGCGCTGGATCAGTGCGTGGCAATTGCCGCTGGAGTGGTTGGACGTTCCACAGGGCGGCATCGCGCTGGACGTCGGCTCGGGTCCGGGCAACGTCACCGCGTCGCTGGCGCGCGCCGCCGGCCCGGAGGGGCTGGGGCTCGGCGTCGACATCTCCGAGCCGATGCTCGCCCGCGCCGTGCGCAATGAGGCCGGGCCGCAGGTCGGCTTCATCAAGGCCGACGCCCAACGACTTCCGCTGCGCGACAGCACCATTGATGTCGCGGTGTCGACCGCGGTGCTGCAATTGGTTCCGGATCCGGCGGCCGCCCTCGCCGAGATCGCCCGCGTGCTACGACCCGGCGGCAGGCTGGCCGTCATGGTCCCGACCGCCGGGCGGCTGGCCCGGTATTGGCGGCTGCTGCCGAACGTCGGGGCACATGCGTTCGGCGACGACGAAATCGGCGATGCCTTGGAGGACAACGGTTTTGCCAGCGTGCGCGTGAAGAACCTCGGCACATTCCAGTGGGTGCGCGCCAAGAAGGGCTGACCGTCGGCCGGACCCCGGACCTCAGTCCGGCGACTGCGCGAGCAGGGCGAGCCGGTCCATCGACTCACGCAGCATGTCGGCCGTCGTCGCACGGGCCCGCTCGAGGCGGGTGGCGTCGGCCAGCTCCGTCCAGTCGTAGGTGTGGGTCACCGTGGTCAGCTCGGCGTTGACCGGGCTGAGCTCCCAGCGCCACAGGTGGCCCGGCGGCTGCTTGCCGGGTTCGGCTGGGCGCCAAGCGATCTTGCTGCCCTCGACGAACTCGGTGACGTGGTTCTCCCGTACCGCACCGTTGGTCAGCGTGGTCTTGAAGACGTCGCCCACCCGCTGGACGCGCTGGCCGGGGGCGGCCGACGCCAGGTTGTTGTTGCCATCCCAGCTCGGCTGGCGGGAGGGGTCGGCGATCAGCTCGAAAATCCGGGCGGCGTTGGCCGACATCACGCGGGTGGCGGTCACGACGCGATCAAGTTCCGTATCGGACATGGTGCTATCCAAACACGCCGGGCCGGTCGACGCGCCGGTGACATTGGGCCGGCCCGTCGAGGACCTTAGAAGCCGTTCACCCCATCCTGGGCAGCGCCTCGATTGGTCCGGACAGCGCCGCCTTGACGTAGCGGGTGTCGTCGTCGGCCAGCACCTCGGTGTCGTCCGCCTCGATGCCGTCGACGATCGCGCGGGCCACCTGGCGCGGGTCGTTCTTCGGTGCGTCGAAGCCGGTGGTCATCTCGGTGTCGGTGAAGCTGAGGTGCGCGGCGACCACCAGGGTGCCCTGCTTCTCCAGCTCGATCCGCAGCGAGTTCGTCGTCGACCACAGCGCGGCCTTGGAGTCGCCGTACCCGCCGGCGCCCGGCATCCAGGACAGGATCGAGGCGATGTCGACCAGTGCCCCACCGCCGTTGTCGGCCAGGATCGGAGCGAACGCCTTGGCCACCCGCAGCGCGCCGAAGTAGTTCGTCTCGAAGACCGCCCGGATCTCGTCGATGTCGCTGGCGAGCAGGCTCCGGGCGCCGAGCACACCGGCGTTGTTGATGACGATGTCGGCGTCCGATGCCGTGGCCGCCAGCGCGGCGACCGAGTCCGCGTCGGTGACCTCCAGTTCGACGCTGACCACGCGCGGGTCCTGGCTGGGCTTCGGCGCCCGGGCGGTGGCGTAGACCTTGGCCGCCCCGCGTTCCAGCAACTCCGACACGATGGCCTTGCCGAGCCCGCGCTGGCCACCGGTGACTACCACCGTCGACCCCTTGACGTTGACCATAATCTCACTCCCTTGACGTAGGCAAACTGTGCTTGGTTATGTCACGCTAATTGACGTTGACGACATAGTCAACTAATATTTGCTTATGTCATTGCCGTGGGTTGCGTCACAGCGATACGGGTGCGCCGCGGCACCCGGCGGCCTGGGCCTGGTCCAGGACTTCCTCAACACGAGGGCCATCGACGGGTACGGACCGGACCTGTTGGCCGACCCCAAGCTCGCCGCCGACTGGGCCGCGGCCGCGGTGCGGGCATGGTCGGCCGCGCGTGGTGCGGACCTGCAGCCCCCGGCGCTGGGCGACGCGGACCTGGCCAGGCTTCGCGCCGTGCGTGCCGGCATCGAGCGACTGGTGGACGGCGAACCGCCCGGCGGGCGCGGCGCCGGGGGCGTTGCGACTTCCTTCGCGCTGTCCGAGTCCGGTGCGGTGCGGCTGAATCCCGCCGGCAGCGGCTGGCGCTGGCTGGCGTCGGCGCTGTGGGGCGAGATTCTGCTGAGCCAGCACGCCGGCACCTGGCGGCGGATCAAGCGCTGCCACAACCACCGGTGCGGATCGGCGTTCTACGACCGCTCGAAAAACAACAGCGGGGTCTGGCACGACGTCAAAACGTGTGGCAACGCCGTCAATCTGCGGGCCTCCCGGGCCCGGCGGCGGGAACGCGATCGGGCGGCGGCGTCAGGCGTTCCGCCAGATCAGCCGGTACCGGTAGTAAAGCCCCCGTCGGACGCGGGCCCCCGGTAGGACGTCTTCGGCTGCCTGCCGGATCTCGGCCAGGCTTTCGCGGGGATCGGCGACGGCCACGCCAATATTGCGGGTTTCCCGGTGCAGCCTCGATCCGACGCGCACCGCCGGTAGACACAGGCCGGCCCACACCCAGTCGGCGAGGCTCTTGTTGGCGGACAGGCCGACCACCGCCAATTCCCCTGCCGGGCGCAGCATTTGGCGTGCCTTCCACAGGGCGTCGCGCAGCGGCAGGTGATGCAGACTCGCGACGAAGGTGATGAGGTCGAACGAACGGTCGGCCTGCTCGAGATCCTCGAAGCGCCGCAATTCCGCCGAGGCGTTACCGAGCGACAGCAGGCGTTGCGAGGCGCGCCGCACCGACGCCGGGTCGGCATCGATCCCCACCACACTGCGTGACACCGCGGCGAGCCGCGCGGCCAGCAACCCCTCCCCGCAGCCCACGTCCAGGACGTCGCCGCGGTGCCGGGAGGCGATGTCGATCAGCCAGGGGTGATAGGCGGTGTTGTGGTTCCAGTACTCGTCGTGCTTCGCGTAGTCGTCCACCGTCGACCCAGTCTGCCCGACCGGGCCGTCAGCAGCGTTCGACGCCCTTGGGCATCAGGCGCGGGCCCGGTTCCACCGGTCGCCGCCCGCTTCTGAGGACCGCGTGCACTACATCGAAGGCCCGCGCCTTCAGTGGCGCGACCACGTCGAAAGTGGCGGGAGCCTGGCTGACCCAGGCCGGAAGTGTTGCCACAATGTGTTCCTTTGTTCTTTCGGCATGTGCGCCGACTCATTCAATTGCACCGCAGCCGTTTTACGAGGGCGCCGCGCCGCGGTAAACGCCACGAAAAGCCGACTGTGGTGTACGGCACATCCGTGACGCAACGAAAGACACGCAACGGTGCGGCTAGTGAAAACCCTTGAACCTGCGCAGATAACCGGGCAATCGGAATGCCGGTAATGCGTTCGGCCAGTCATCGGAGCGGAAATACGCATCGGTACCGCCGTCAACGAATACTACACTGCCGCACAGGAAATCGGCGGCGTCCGACAGCATGAAGCACATCCAGTCGGCCATGTGCCCTGCGTCACCGAAGCCGCCCAGGGGTACCGGAAACGACCGGACGGCCTTGGCCTGCCTCGGGTCCGACAACTGCTCTTGCAGCAGCGGCGTCATGATCGCGCCGGGAGACAGCGCGTTCAGGCGCACGCCGGCTCCGGCCCACTCCGGACGCACGGCGTGTCGCCGCACCCAACGGCTGACCGCGATCTTGGACGCCCCGTACATCATCGTCGGCGCGGCCGGACCCAATAGCCGCACCGTTCGCACCGCCTTGTCGGCGTCGTGGGCAAGCAGCGCTTTGACCGCACGGCGCGGCACCGCGGGTATGGTGGTCGTCGAATTGCTGCCGACGACAACGACTTTCGCGCGTTCGGCGGCGGCCAGCGCGGCACGCCAGGCCGCGAGGAGTTCGACCACCCCGAAGTAATTGACCGCGGCGATCCGGCGGACGCGGTCGCGACCTGGACTGGGGCCCAGCCCGGCCGCCAGGACGGCACCGTCGAGTCTGTTGCCCGAGAGCTCCACGACGCGGCCGGCCGCCGCGGTGCGTCCATCCGGCGTCGACAGGTCTGCGACCACGTCGGCGTCCTTGATGTCGACGCCGATGATGGTGTGCCCGCCGTCCTGCAGACGCCGGGCGGTCTCGCGGCCCATCCCGGAAGCCGACCCGGTAATGGCATAGGTCCCCATTGACTCCTCCGTTCTCCGGGCAGTATGCCCGGGCAACGGACCGCTCCGATGGGCGCGGCCCGCTCAGCGGTCGCACTGTTAAGTTGCCAGGATGCATGACCAGACGCCCTGCATCGATTTCAGCCAGCTCGAGTCGGTGTACGCACCGCTGGCCGAGTCGGTCCGCCGGCTCCTCGACATCAGCATCCGCACCGAAGCCGGGCCGACGGCCGTGGCGGCGGCGATAGCCAGAATCGATAGTGCTGCAGACGAATTGAGCGATGAGCTGCTACCCGGGCCGTTCGGCGTGCACCGCGGCCCCGACGGCCAGACCATCGCGTGGGGCAACGCCGTGGTGGGCCTGCGGAACCCGGTGGCGCCGCCGCTGGTCATCCATCACGATCCCGACGGCCTCGTGTGGTCGGAGTTCGAGCTCGGCGCCGCCTACGAAGGCCCACCGGGCACCGTGCACGGCGGGGTGTGTGCCCTGGTGCTCGATCATGTGCTCGGCGCGACGGCCCACCAGCCCGACAAGCCCGCGTACACCGGCACCCTGACCCTGCGGTACCGGCGTCCCACGGCGCTGGGCCGGCGACTGCGGGCGGAGGCTCGCGTCGACCGCGTCGACGGGGTCAAGATCTTCGCCGTCGGTCACCTCGCCGACGGGCAGGGCGTCACCGTGGAGGCCGAGGGGGTCTTCATCCAGCCCAGGGACACGCGGGCATGACCGTCGGCGCGCGGCGGGCGGGTCAGCTCGCCGCCGCCTTCTCGACGTCGAGCAGCTGCTCGCCCCGCCGTTCCTCGTCGTAAGCCTTGCGTCCGCCGCGCAGCCCGAACAGTCGTTTCGAGACCAGCAGGTAGATCACCGCGGCGACATTGATGGTGAAGGTCACCACCCGGGTCATCGTGATGCCCTTGGCCAGGTCGTGGATCTCCAGCGGCAGGAACACCGAAGTGGCGATCACCGCGAAGTATTCACCCCAGCGCTTCAGCAGCCACAGGCCCACCCCTTCGATGACCTCGATCAGCGCATAACCCGCCAGTGCCAAGGTCAGCAGGGCCAGGGTGGACGGCTTGGCGGCCAGCGCCTTCTCCAGTTCGTGCACGATGGTCATCTGGTCGACCTTGAAGCCGGCGGTGCGGAAGATCGGCAGGTCGCGATCGAGGGTGGCCTGGATCGCGCCCCGCGCCCCGCGAAACTTCCACACCGCGTAGGCCGCAAGCGCGATCACCACCGCCCGGAACAATCGCTCCACCGCCAGGATGCGGATGATGATGGCCTGACGTAACGCCTTGCCGCGCATGATCATCGGCGCGTCCTCGGCGCGGCCGCGCCCATGCGGCTCGCCGACGGTGAATTCGCCGCACCGCAAGCAGCGCCACACTTCGCCCAGCCCGGTGTTACCGCTGAGCCGCTCGGCGAGCGAATTGTCGTCGGGCGCATAGGTGACGTGCCCGGCAACGGCGCAGGTGACCAGCTCCCACCGGTTGTGGCGGTGTTCTTTCCCCATTGCCGGATCATTCATGGCGGGCGGTCGGCCACGCAAGGGGGCGCGCACGACGTGCGTCAGAAGCGCGGATTGCTGCGCGCGCACCGCGCGGCGGGACGCACCGACCCGAGGAGTCCGGTGAGCTCGGCGACGCCGATGTCGTCGAGCCGGGCCACCGCGGCGACGATGTCGTCGCGCAGCGGCTCGTCACAGAAGGGTTCGGCAAGCCAGGCGAACTTGTCCACGACGCGTTCCCAGGACATCGGACGCGTGGGCGATCCCTCGTAATCGGACTGCTCGCGGGCGAACTCTCGCCCGTCGTTGGCAATCACCCGCACGCGCGCCGCCGTCCGTTGCGGGTAGTCGGCGGTCAGGTCGTCGGCGGGCTTGACCTCCACGCGCGACAACAACTCCTGGACGTCGGTTCGCAGAACACGTTGGTTCTCAAGCTGTTCGGGGCCCACGCCGCCATCGAGCAGTGCGACGGCGGTCAGGTACTTGAGGTTGTAGTCGGCCTGCTCCTTGGTGATCGGATGTGCTTTGTCGCCATACGCGCCGCCACCAGCGAAGTCGTACGCCCCCTGGAAGACCTCGAGGACCACCTTCGCGACATCCGCACCGCGCAAACCGTTCTCGGTCCGAACGGCCAGCACCGCGTCAATCACGACCTGGCCGTGGATGAGTGAGCAGTACTGCTTGAGGTAGGTCTGCTCGACGCAGCGCAGGCTCCGGTCGCCGGTGTGCAGATCGATGGGCTGATCGAACAGTTGCACCAACCCGTGCGGGCCCTCGAACAGCGACCTCGGCCCGGTGATGCCGCGCGCGGCCAGCATCGTCGTGTACACGGCGCGCATGCCGGTGATCGCCGGCGAGATCCCCTTCCAGTTCGACACCGGTTCGGCATGGACCGTCGCCAGCGACACGTTGTCGGCCGCCGCGGCGGCGATCGCGTTGGCGGTCTGTTCGGCGCTCAGCCCCAACAGCTTCGCGCTGCCCGCCGCAACCGACATCGCCAGCTGCAGCGCATGGTTGAGCCCGCGCGCCATCACGGGAACCTGTGCGCTGAAACGGCATTGGATCTCGTAGGCGACCGCCAGCGCCAGCAGGAAGTCGGCCCCGCTGGCGCCCGTGTGCTCGGCCACGGCGAGCACCGCGCCGACGTTGTCGGCGGGATGACAGAGGCCGCCCACGGTCAGATACGTGTCAAGCAGATCGGGATAGCGCACCAGCACCGCGTTGAAGAACGCGGCCTGGTCCACCGACGCCCGCCCACCGCCTACCAGGGTGGCCGTGGCAGCGCCACCGAACTGGGCGGTGTGGTCACGAATCGTCGGGATGAGCTCCCCGTCCAGCGAACCGACGGCGCACGCGAGGCTGTCGAGCACGTTGCGTTTCAACAGTGCGCGGGGCCGCCCGGTCAGGTCGGCCTGCCGCGCGCCGATGACGAATTCGGCCAGCTCGTCCACAACGTAGTTATGTGCCACCACTTTTCGCCTCCCAGGCGAGGCTACCCCGACGCACCCGCAAACGACCGTCGCGGAGACCCAATCGTGTGTGCGATGCGCTACATGGCGGTGTCGATCGCGGCCGGCCGCGATCGCGTTCCGGTGAGTGCGGCCGTTTCGTCGGTCAAATGTTTACCGATGTCGCGGATCTGTCGCGCGCTCAGCGCGCACAGCGGGTGCACGGCCAGCATCATCGCCACGCGTCCCAGCTCGTCGAAAACCGGGGCGGCGATGGTCACCACGGGTTGCTTGCGCCGGCCCGGGTTGTCATCGGAGAGAAACCCGATGGTGGTGAACTCGACCAGCAGCTGGTCCAGGATGTGGCGCACCGGAGTCGGCATCTCGCTGCTGTCCAACGTGCCGACCACCTGCACCGCCTGCGCGAGCGCCGGGGTTGTCCAGTCCACGTCGAATCCCCGTTCGCGCGTGTGTGCCAACACTTGTTGCAGGCGCTGGGCGCGGTCGGCATTGTCACCGGCGCCCCGCCGGATCCACCCGCGTTGTTCCTCCTCGGTGTCCCAGGCCGCCATCGCCACGCCGAACGGCGGCGCGTACGGGATGCGATCACCCGGTATGCCCGACGGCTGCGTGGCCGGTTCGCCCTCAAAGGCGGTGACCACCAAGGAATCACCGAACTTCTCGACCACCGAACACGCGTAGCCCACTTCCCGGGACAGCCGCAGCGCAGCGGTCCGCGCCGCATGGGCGAGCGGCCGGGCGGTGTCCGTGCGGGCGGCCACAACGGCGAGGGCGGGTCCGAGCGCGAAGGTCTTCGCGACCGGATCGCGACTGGCCCACCCACGGTCGCACAGCGTCTTCAGGATCGCGTGCGCGGTCGCCTGGGTGAGATCCAGCTCGCGCACCACATCGGAGAAGCGCAACCGGGCGTGTCCGGACCGCGCCAGCAGCTCGACGACATCGAGCACGCGGGCGGTCGGCGCTGACGTTGAACCGCGAATCGCTTGACTCCTTTACCACGGCGTTTTTACAGTTGTACGAACATTCGAGAGCTTATATCGATAATTCGAGAAAGTGAACGCCTTTGCGTGCTGTGGTGTTACGGGACGGTCGGTTACAGGTCCGCGATACGCCGGACCCCGAGCCCGGGCCGGGTGAACTGTTGCTGCGCACGTTGAGCACCGCGATCTGCGCGTCCGACGTGCATTTCATGGATCATCCCGAGCTCGCCGTCGACGACCCGACCGGCCGTTCGCTGTACGACACCGACCGTGACATCGTGCTCGGCCACGAATTCGTGGGCGAGATCGTCGGACACGGGCCGGGGTGCACCGACCAGTTCGCCGTCGGTACGCGCGTGACTGCCATGCCGGTGCGCCTGGTTGACGGCGGTGCCGGCGGGATGCGCATCATCGGTCAGCATCCCGAGGCACAGGGCAGTTTTGCTGAGCTGCTGGTGGTTTCGGAGGTGGCTGCCAAACCCGTCAACGGCGAGGTGTCCAGCGACGCGGTGGCTTTGACCGACGCGTTCGCCGTCGGCGAGTTCTACGTGCGCTCGGCGTGGCTGCAACGGGGCGAGATTCCCATCGTCATCGGCGCGGGAGCGATCGGGCTTTCGGCCGTCGCGGCCCTGGCCGGCCGCGGTCCAGTTCGGCGGCGGTCCGCACCCGCAGGACTGGTACGGAACGCTCGACGCCATCGCGGCGGGCCGGCTGGACCCGCTGCCGAGCGTCGGCAAAATCATCGGCCTCGACGAGGTACCCGACGCCCTCGATCAGGCCCGCAGGTCCGACGGCCCGCCCCGGATCGTCGTCCGCCCGAACGGAGACCTCACGTGAGCGAACGCGATGACCGCCAAGACATCTCCGAACTGCTGGTGCGCTACGCCACGGGGATCGACCGGCGCGACTGGCCGTTGTTTCGCACCGTCTTCACCGATGACTGCCACCTGGACTACGGCGAGATCGGCACCTGGAACGGCGTCGATGCCGTCGCCGACTTCATGGAGCAGGTGCACGCCCTGGCGGGACACACGCTGCACCGCCTGACCAACCAGGCCATCACCCTCGACGGTGACAAAGCCACCGCACGCACCTACATCGACGGCCTGATCATGGCCGGCGATAACAACTCTGGTGTCAACGCGATCGGGTTCTACGACGACGACATCGTGCGCACGCCGGCAGGGTGGCGCATCGCCCGCCGCCGCTACACGCAGGTTCGCATCACGACGGTCGGAGGCGATAGATGACATTCGCGACGAAATACGGGCCCTGGGCGGTGGTGGCCGGCGCCTCCGACGGTGTGGGTGCGGCGTTCGCCGAGGGGCTCGCCGAGCGCGGCGTCAACGTGGTACTGCTGGCCCGCCGGCAAGCCGTGCTGGATCGCGTCGCGGCCGACATCGAAGCCCGGACGTCGGCGCAAACCCGCACCGTCGCAATCGATCTCGCTCAGCAGGGCGCCGCCGGGGCGGTGGCCGCGGCAACCGGCGACCTGGAGATCGGCACGCTCGTGTACTGCGCCGGTGCCGACCCCAATTTCGTGCCCTTCCTCGCCAATCCGATCGAAGCGGCCGAGGCGATGGTGCAGCGCAACTGCATGATGCCCATGCAGTTGTGTCACCATTACGCGCCCGCGATGGTGGAGCGCGGCAGCGGCGGCATCGTCATCTTCGGTTCCGGGGCCGGGCTGGCCGGCGGACCGAACATGGTCGCCTACGGCGCCTCGAAGGCGTTCGACATGGTCTTCGCCGAGGCGCTGTGGGCCGAACTGCACGGCAAGGGCATCGACGTTTTGGGCCTCATCCTGGGCAAGACCGACACGCCGGCATTGCGTGCACTCGAATACGCCCGCGGTCTGATCGGCTCCCCCGACGAAGTGCCCCCGGATGCGGCCGCCGTGTCCGACGTTGTCGCCGAGGCGTTCGAGAACCTCGGCAACGGCCCCACCCTGATGGTGGGCGACACCATGCGTGCCGCGGCGCAGTTGCTGGCATCGCTGAGCCGCAATCAGGCCGTCGAGCTCTTCGCGCAGGCCGCCGCCGCGGCGATGGGCCCGGACACCTAGGTATCAACCGGTGGGAACTTCGAACGTTCGCTGCGCGTCCTACGGGTGACGGCGAGGTTTGCCAAAGTTCCAAATCAGGGCAGCCTAACTTTTGCATGCGCAGGGCCCTGGACAGCAAATATGGGGTCGGGCGCGCTGCTCGTTTCGCGATCCCACTGCGTTGCTGACCGCGGCCACCACGGGTACGTTGGGTAACCGGTTCACCACGGCCACCCGATCCGACGTAGCCCCCGATCGCCACCCCCTGCAAAGGATGACGATGCTCGCCACCGACAGGCCCGCAGCCACCGTCTCGACGACGGCGCTCTGGCGGCGCCGCACCCTGACCCGCTCCGGCTCGATCACCGGCGCATTCATCGTGCCGGCCGTGGTCGTCCGCATCGCGGGCCTACACACCGGCGCCGTGCTCGCCCTGCTCATCTTCGGCGCCGCGGTGGTGGCGGCCAGCTTCCTGCTGGCGTGGGCGGCCGAGGCCGCGCAGATCGACGTCTCCGGCGGGCTCGCCACCGCGCTGCTCGCCCTGATCGCGGTGCTGCCCGAATACGCCGTCGACCTCTATTACGCCTACGTGTCCGGCCGCAACGCGGATTACACGCAGTACGCCGCCGCCAACATGACCGGGTCCAACCGATTGCTGATGGGTCTGGGCTGGCCCGTCGTGGTACTGGTGAGCATCCTCGTCGCGCGCAAGTCCGGCTCGGAGAAGACCGCCGGCCTGACGCTGGAGCCAGCAAACCGCGTCGAACTCGGATTCCTGTTGATCGCCGGCGTCGTCGCGTTCGTGATCCCGGCGAGCGGCCAGATTCACCTCGGGCTGGGGCTGGCGTTGCTGGCCTGGTTCGGGTTCTACCTGTACAAGATCAGCCACGGCGTCGTCGAAGAGCCCGACCTGATCGGCACGGCGGCGGCCCTGGGTGACCTGCCCGACCGCCGGCGGCGCGTCGCCGTGGTCGGCATGTTCCTGGTGTCGGGTGGGGTGATCCTGCTGTGCGCCAAGCCTTTTGCCGACAACCTGGTCGCCGCCGGCACCGAACTCGGCATCAACCGCTTCCTGCTGGTGCAATGGCTGGCCCCGCTGGCCTCCGAAGCGCCCGAATTCATCATCGCGACCATCTTCGCCACTCGCGGCAAGGGCACCGCGGCCATCGCCACGCTGATCTCCTCCAAGGTCAACCAGTGGACCCTGCTCATCGGGTCGTTGCCCATCGCCCACCTGCTGGGCGGCGGCGGGTTCGCACTGCACCTCGACACCCGACAGGTGGAGGAGGTGCTGCTGACCGCGACCCAGACCATGATGGGGGTGGCGCTGATCCTGGCGCTGCGGTTCCACCGGGCCGCCGCATGCACACTGCTCGCGCTGTTCGTTGTCCAGTTCCCGATCTTCTCGACCCACGGGCGGCTGCTGCTCTGCGGCGTCTACATCGCGGTGGCCGTCGTCGGGCTGATCATCAACCGCCGCCAGATCGTTGCCACCGTCAGGGCACCGTTCTTCGGCACGGCCATCCGGCACAGCGGTCACCCGCACCACGAACCGCCAGGTTCCGCCCACCCGCGGTAGGCCGCCATGGTGCGATGACCGCCCCCTCGCCCGGGTTCGACAGCACCCTGCGTATACGGTCCAGGTATGAATCGAGTGTCGGTGATCACAGGCGGCGCGGGGGGCATGGGCCTGGCCACGGCGAAAATCGTCGGCCGCGACCACACCCTGGTGCTGTGCGACGTCCGGCAGGACCGGCTGGCGGCCGCGGCCACGACCCTGCAAGACCTCGGGATCGCCGCGACGGCCGTCGACTGCGACGTCACCGACCGGCGCGCCGTCAAGGACCTGCTCGGCACCGCGAAGGAACTCGGGACGATGGTCTCCATCATCCACACCGCCGGGGTCAGCCCGAGCATGGGCGCCGCCGACTACGTCATGCGGACGAACGCCGTCGGCACCGTCAACGTCAACGAGGAGTTCTTTGCGGTTGCCGGCGAGGGCGCGGTGATCGTCAACGTGGCATCGATGGCGGCGCACATGCTGCCCGCCGAAGTCATTCCGGCAGAACAGTTTCCGCAAGCGCTGAACGATACCGGCGCCTTCATGGACGCCATGCTGGCGGCGTGCGGCATCGCTCCCGAGGAGGCGCGCTCTGGCCTCGCGTACGCCATCAGCAAGAGCTTCGTGAAGTGGTACAGCCAGTCGCAGGCCGAGCGATTCAACGCCCGCGGATTGCGCATCGTCTCGGTGTCACCGGGATCCATCGACACCGAGATGGGCCGGCTCGAGGAGCAGGCCGGCGCGGGCGCGATGGTTGCCAACGCCGCCGTCCCGCGGTGGGGCAAGCCGGAAGAGATGGCCGAACTGCTCGCCTTCTGCGCCAGCGATAAAGCGGGATACCTCACCGGCACAGACATTCTCAACGACGGCGGCGTGATCGCCTCGATGACCGAACGCGCCAGGGCGTCCGCCGCCGGTTAGACCAGGTAGTACAGCTCCGAGTGCGGGGCGAGTTCGGGCGCGCTGGTGAAGGGCTCCCTGACTTTGAGGTCGGCCAGCCGGTTGTGGGCGTAGCGGACCGCCTTGAGGGTGGCCGAGAATTCCTCGTCCTCTTCGGGGAAGACCTGCTCGGCGGGGAACCAACTCCGGAAGCCCACGTTGTTCAGAACGCCGAGCGTGTCGGGGCGCACACCGGCAAGCAGGACGGTGACGCCACGCTCGGTCAACTCCCGCAGGAAATGCTCGATGCGCTCGATGCAGACCACATCCGGGTGCCGCACCCGCTTGAGTCGCAACACCACGAACGCGATGTCTCCGTCGGCGACGCGCCCGCTGATCCCGGTCAGGTATCGGTCCAATTCCGGTGCGGCGCCGAAGAACAACTCGCCTTCGAGGTCGTAGATGACGATCGAGGGATCCGCCTCATCGCCCGGAATGCGTTCGCGGACCACGCGTTCGGGTGTGACGACGAGCTCCTTGGACTTCAGTTTGGCCGCCCGCGGCACGAACAGCAGGATGGACAGGACCACCCCGAGCAGGACGGACTTGTCGAGGTCGACGGCGATGCCGGTGAAGGCGGTGACGATCACCAGCCCGGCGTCGTAGCGGGACGCTTTGAGGGTGTAGACCAGGCGCTTGAAGTCGACCAGGCGCGCGGCCGTAACGAGCAGCAGTCCGGCCAAGGCGGGCTGCGGGACGTAGCGCAGCAGCGGGGCGAACAGCAGCAGGGCCGCGGCAACCGTTGCGGCCGAGACGATTCCGGAGAACCGTGTGGCCGCGCCGGACTGGAAGTTGATCGCCGACCGGGACAGCGAGCCCGAGCCGGGCAGGCTCTGGAAGAAGCCGCCGGTCAGGTTGGCCAGGCCTTCGGCCATGATCTGGCGGTTGTAGTCGATCTGCTGTTGTGTTTGGTAGGCAATGGCTTTGGCGATCGACAGCGCCTCGATGATGCCGACGAAGGCGATGGCGAGTGCACCCGTCGACAGATGCGGCAGCCACTCCGTGTGCACCTCGGGCACATGCGGACCGGGCAGGCTCCGCGGGATCTTGGCGGCCACCGACACCGCGGTGTGCCCGCCCCGGCCCGGGGTCGACCAGCCGGCGAGGTAGGCGATGAGCGCGGTGATGATGAGCACCGCGAGCATGTCGACCTGGGGCCATCCGTAGCGCTGCACCAGCTTGCGCAACACGACGGCCAGTGCCACCGCCGCCGCGCTCAATGTCAGTGCGCGGTAATTGATGTGGTCGCCGTGGGTCAGGGTGAGCCAGACGCGGCGCAGGACCTGCATGTGGCCGTTGCCCTTGTCGCGCACACCCAACGCGTTGCCCAGCTGCCCGATGGCGAGCAGGAAGGCCGCGGCCGCCATGAACCCGATGATGACCGACTCGGAAATGTAGCGGGTGAGGTTGCCGAGCTTGAACAGGCTGATCACGATCTGGAATGCGCCGACCAGGACGGCCAGCAGGAAGAGCGCCTCGAAGAGTTCCTTGGAGTTTTCCGAGTCGATGAAGGCCAGCGCGGTGAACACCAGCAGCGAGATGGCGCTGGTCGGCCCGTTGATCAGGTGCGAGGACGACCCGAAGATCGAGGCGACGACGGTCACGACGATCGCCGAGTAGACGCCGAATCGCGGGTCCACCCCGGCGATCAGGGCGTAGGCCATCGCCTGGGGGAACGAAATGGCGGCGACGGTCAGGCCGGCGATCACGTCGTGCCGGCCCTTGGCCAGGTCGTAATTCACACGCACACCCACGTTTTCGATGTCTTTCCGCTAAGCGCCCGACGCCGCGCCGGGCGCCGAGATCGTGTCCAGGATTCCGTTGGTGCCGAAGAACTGTTCTCGGGCGTCGCTCCAGTCCTTGGCGATGGCGCTGATCGGGAACAACGTCAGCGGGCGCAACCGGTCGGCGTGCTTGGCCAGGATCGCCGGCTTGAAGGGGCGATACCCGAACCGCGCCACCTGTTCCTGGGCGGCGTCGGTGAACAGGTAATCGAGGTAGGCCTTCGCGTGGGCAGCCGTTTGGGGATCGGTCAGGTTCGCGTCGACCCACGCCACCGCGGGCTGGGCGAGGATGCTGACCGGCGGATAGACCAGCTCCAGGTCGTCCTTGTTGGCGGCGACCTCACGCAGCGCCTCGTTCTCCCATGTCAGCTGGACATCGCCGATCTTGGCCAGGGCGAAACTGTCTCCGGCGCCGCGGGCCCCGGCGTCGGAGACCGCGACGTGCTGCAGCAGCGCCTTCACGTAGGCGCTCGCCTGCGCCGGGGTGCCGCCGCGCGTGGTGACCGAGCCCCAGGCCGCCAGCACGCTCAGCTGACCGTTGCCGGACGTCCGTGGGTTCGGCGACACCACGGCCACGTCGGGGTTTGTCAGGTCGGGCCAGTCGTGAATTCCCTTGGGATTGCCCTTGCGGACGACGAAGACGATGGTGGACGTGTAGGGCACCGAGGCGTTGGGCAACCGCCGCTGCCAGTCGCCGGCGATCAGGCCCCGCTTGCTGAGCGTGTCGATGTCACTGATCAGCGCCAGCGACACCACGCTGGCCTTTTGGCTGCCGTCCAGCACGCTGCGCAGTTGGCGTCCCGAACCGCCGTGAGATTCCTTGATGCTCAGCGTCGTTCCGTTGTGCGCGCGGTAATCCGCGACGAATTCGCGGTCCAGCGCCGCATACAACTCACGCGTGGGGTCGTAGGAGACGTTGAGGATTTCGTTGGAAGCACCCGTCGGGAGGTTTTTCAGCACGATCGCGGTCGCGGCGACGACGATGGCGAGCACGCCGAGGATGCTGAGCCAGGGCAGGCGCAGCGACGGGCGGGCCGCATCGGGTGGCAGCAGTTTCACCATGCCAGCCACACCTCCCATCACCGTTCATGATGATGTGCCAAACAGCACCGTTTGGCACCGAACATTTTTAAGAATGTTAACGATCGGGCCATCCGGCGACAGCCATGAGAATCAGCCTGAAGATAAATACGCCCACCGTGTTTGGGCCGCGCGGACGCGCGGCGACCCCAAGTCCGCTAGCCCTCGGCCCCGACGACGACGGTGGATGCGCGGGCGTCGTCACGCACCGCACCGTGGGTCCACTCCCGTGCCCGCAGCCGCCAGGTTCGGCGCGCGTACTCCAGCTCGGTGTAGGGCCATTGGGTGACGATCCGGCCTGACGGCGACCGGAAGTAGCTGTCGCACTGCGTCCAGATGGTGCGCTCCAGGTCCGCGGAAAGTGCGTCGTTGTACCGCTTTTCGGCCTCCGGGCGGACGTCGAGGTAGCCGCCGCGGCGCGCCAGCCGGCTCACCGCGCTGGCGACCAGCCGCGCCCCCGCCTCGAGGATGTAGACGATGGAGTTGCCGCCCTGATTGGTGTTGGGGCCGTAGAGCATGAAGAAGTTCGGGAATCCGCTGACCGCCACCCCCAGGTAGGCGCACGGGTCGTCGCCCCAGTGCTCATGCAGCTTGCGCCCGCCGGCCCCGACGACGTCGATGCCGGACAGGTAGCGAGACGTCTCGAAGCCGGTGGCCAGCACGATCGCGTCGACACCGACGTGCGCGCCCGACGCGGTGATCACCGATGTGGGGCCGATGTGCGCGATGGGGTCGGTGACCAGCTCGACGTTGTCGCGCTGCAGGGCCCGGTAATAGTCGTCGCCCAGCAGCACCCGCTTGCAGCGGAACGGATAGTCCGGCGTCAGCGCCCGGCGCAGCGGCTCGTCGCCCACGGTGCGGCCCAGGAAGGACGCCGCGATCTGCGTGCGCGCCGTCACCACGGGGTCGTCGGCGAAGGTCGCGGTGTTGACGTGCTGGAACTTCCAGATCTTCCAGCGGGTGCGCCGCACCGCCAGGGGGCTGCGTTTGAACCGGGCCAATTCCGTTGCGCTGTAGGGGCGGTCGTCCTTCGGCACCATCCAGGGTGGGGTGCGCTGGAAGACCGAGACATGACCGGCGGTCTTGGCCAGCTCGGGCACCAGCTGTACCCCGCTGGCGCCGGTGCCGATCACCGCGACCGACCGGCCGGCCAGATCGAGGTCGTGATCCCATGCGGCGGTGTGCAGCACCGGGCCGGCGAAGTCGCGCAGACCGTCGATATCGGGCAGCTTGGCGGCACCGAACAGGCCGACCGCACACACGACGACGTCGGCGGTCAGTGTGGCCGGCTCACCGTCGCGCTCCAGCTCGCAATGCCACACGCCCGCATGCCGATCCCAGCGCGCGGCGCGCACCATGGTGTCGAGCAGGAGATGGCGACGCAGGTCGAAATCGTCGGCTACCGATTCCAGGTAGGCCAGTATTTCGGGCTGCCGCGCGTAGGTGCGGCTCCAGGATGTGTTGGGGGCGAAGGAAAAAGAGTACAGGTGGCTCTGGATATCGCAGGCGGCGCCGGGATAGGTGTTGCGCCGCCAGGTGCCGCCGACGCCGTCGGCACCCTCGATGATCACCAGGTCGTCGATGCCCGCGCGGCGTAGCGCGACGGCCGCACCCAGTCCGCCGAATCCGGCGCCGATGATGGCCACCTTCGGCGGACGCCGGCGCCGGGTCGCCGCCCGAATCCGCCCGATGGCGTAGAGTGCCCGAGCTTTTCGGGTCGTCACGGCCCGCCCCCGGCGCGGCGGATCAGCATGCCCTCCAGGTCGCCGTCGGCCCGCCACTGCTGCAGGATGTCGGCGTACTCGGTGGGTGCGCCGAAGAAGAAGCTGCCCTGTCGGGTCTTGGCGTCGGCCTTGCCTTCCCGGTTGTAATAGCCGGGCGTACACGTCTTGGCGCGCTCGGCGCTCGCGACGGAACGGGCCACCACCGTCTGGACCCAGCCCGCTTCGGCGTCGGGTGCGGCCTCGATTTCGGTGATGCCGTCGGCGAGTGCCGTCGCGATGATCCACGCGACGTGGCCGGCCTGCACGTCGAGCAGGTATGGGAAGTTCACCGTCAGCCCGGCCTGGGCGATGCTTTCGATGAAGCAGTTCGGGAATCTGGTCGTGCACAGGCCCTGGAAGGTGCGCACACCGTCGGCCCAGTGTTCGGTGAGCGTCACGCCGTCGCGGCCGATCAACTGGAATCCGGTGCGGCGACAGTAATCGGTGCCCACCTCGAAACCCGTCGCGAAGATCAGGCAGTCGAGCTCGTAGGTCACGCCGTCGACCACCACGCCGGTCTCGGTGGTCCGCTGCACCCCGCGGCCCCGGGTGTCGACCAGGGTCACGTTGTTCCGGTTGAACGTCTGCAGATACTCGTCGTGGAAGCAGGGACGTTTGCAGAAGTATCCGTACCACGGCTTGAGCGCCTCGGCCGTGGCCGGGTCAGTGACGATCGCGGCGACGCGTGCCCGGATCTCGTCCATCTTGGCGAAGTCCGCCAGTTCGATGTCGCGGCCGCGCTGTTCGGGATCGGCGAGGCCGTCTCCGTCGTGGCGCATGACCGGCAGCTTGCGGGTGATGCTCGTCCAGGCGTCGGCGACCAGGTCCTGGTCGGCGTGGCCTCCGGCGGTGAGGATCTGGAAGTTCTGTATCCGCTCGCGCTGCCAGCCGGGCTGTAAAGCATTGGCCCACTTCGGATCAGTGGCGCGGTTGGCCCGCACGTCCACCGAGGACGGGGTGCGCTGAAAGACGTAGAGCCGCCGGGCGGCAACGGCGAGGTGCGGTACACACTGGATTGCCGTGGCGCCGGTGCCGATGATACCGACGCGCTGGTCGGCCAGATGCTGCAGCTGCTCTCCCGTGTAGGCGTAGTCCCACCGGCTGGTGTGGAAAGCATGCCCGCGGAAAGTGCCCAGACCGTCGATGCCCGGCAGCTTCGGTTTGGCCTGATACCCGTTGGCCATCGAGATGAACTTGGCGCGCATCTGGTCGCCCCGGTCGGTGCGGATGATCCACCGCGATTCCGCCGAATCCCAACGGATTTCTTGCACGTCGGTCTGGAGGCAGGCGTCGCGGTAGAGGTCGTAGTGCTCGGCGATCCGCCGGCAATGCGCGAAGATCTCCGGGCCCTTCGCATACTTTTCGGTGGGCGTGTAGCCGAGCTCCTCGAGCAACGGCATGTACACATACGACTCGACGTCGCAAGCGATTCCGGGATAGCGGTTCCAATACCAGGTGCCGCCGACGTCGGCCGCCCGGTCGATCAGCCGCACGCTTTCAACGCCGTGTTGACGTAGCCGCGCGCCGGTCAACAGCCCGCCGAACCCGGCGCCCACGATGGCCACGTCGACCTCGTCGGTGAGTGGCTCGCGTGCGTGGTCGCCGTTCGCCCACGGGTCATCGGCGAACCGGGCGAACGGCCCGGTCATCTCGACGTACTGGGCGATGCCGTCCGCGCGGATGCGCCGCGCGCGTTCCTCGGCGTACCTGCGTCGCAGCGCGTCGACGTCAAGCGCCTGGCCAACGGTCTCGGTCACGGCCTCGGGTTCCTCTCCGTGGCCACGACCATATAATCAATCAGTTGATCATATCAAGGGCTCGGGCCGCGTAATCGGCCGCAACCGGCGACTATGCCCCCGAACCCGGGCCGAGCAGGCTGCCCCTGATCAACTGCTTCGCCGACGCGAGCGCCGCGTGATAGTCCTTGGGCGCCAGCGTGGCCGCCAACTCGGTCAGGCCGTAGATCAGCGCGTAGAGCGCCTCGGCGACGCCGCTCCGGTCGGCGCGCTCGCCCTCGCGGAACGCGTCCTCGACGATGCCGTCGATGATCTCGCGGAACGCCTGGAAGTCGCCCGCCGCGGTCGCGTCGACGCCGACCGCGTTCTCCGCCCGGATCACCCACTCGAACGCCGCGAGGTCGGGGAACTCGCGCATCAGCCGGCCCGATTCGTCGAGCACCGC
>NZ_BAAGDE010000039.1:0-58803 GCF_054660795.1 Mycobacterium sp. MUNTM1 | reverse complement strand
GGGCCGCCGCGCGGCCGGGGGGCCCCCGACCCGCCGTCCCCCCGCGCCCACGTGGGGGCGCCCCCCCGGGGGGGGGGGGGCGCGGTCCAGGGTGCTCAGTTCGCGGCGGATGTCGGGCGCGAGTTGCTTGGCTTCCACGCCGGGCGGTATCGGCGGCCCGTCGTGCGGCGGGCGATCGGCCTGGGCATCCCGGCGCGCGGCGGCCTGCGGCTGGGCCGGGCGCGCACGGCCCGGACCCGACCAGCCGCTGGGTGCCGGTCGCCCCCGCCGTTCGCCGCGCTGCCGTTGCCTGTCGTCCGCCACGCAGCCGAGAATACGGGCAGCCCCGCGCCTAGCTTTGCAGCCGGTTACCCAGCAGCGGCGCGATCACCGCCGGACAGTAGGTCGCGATCGCGACGATGGTGAATTTGCCCGCCATCTCGTACGACAAGCCGTTGCCCTCGGCCATCTTGGAGGTGACCTCGTCGAACGAGCCGCCGGGCTCGAACAGCATCGGGCATACCGACTGTCCCATCGCCGTGGTGCTGGCCGGCTGGGTGTAGGTGATCCCGGCGTTCGTCAGCGCCGACAGGAAGGCGTTGCCCAGCATGTCGGCGCGGATCGGCGCCGACAGGACCGCGGCCAGCGACACCAGGCCGGTGATCACCCCCAGAATCGGCAGGACGGTCAACCGCACACGCGTCGCGAAAATCACCGTGACAACAGTGGTCGCCGAGGGTCACGTCAACGACACGGAGAGATAAAGATCTGTGCACGCACGCGTTTTGCGGCGCCCGTCCGGCGCCGGCCCGGCTAGACCTTTTCCACCCCGGCGACGGTGCGTTTGCCGCGGCGCAGCACCAGCCATTTGCCGTGCAGGAAGTCGGAGGGTTGCGGCGCCCACTCGTCGCTGTCGACGCGGACGTTGTTGACCGAGACGCCACCCTCGCCGATGGTGCGCCGCGCGGCCTTCTTGCTCTCCGACAGACCGCTGGCAACGAGCAGGTCGACGATCCCGTCGGGGCCACCGGGCTTGAGCTCGGCGACCGACGTCTCGCGCAGCGCCGCCGCCAGCGTGGCCTCGTCCAGGCGGTCCAGTTCCCCCTGCCCGAACAGCGCCCGGCTGGCGTGCTCGACGGCCTCGGTGGCCGCCTCCCCATGTGCCAGCACGGTCAGTTCGCGGGCCAGTCGCCGCTGGGCGGCGCGCTGCTGGGGCCGTTCGGCCGTCGCGTGTTCCAGCTCGCCGAGCTCGTCGGCGGTCAGGAAGGTGAACCAGCGCAGGTACCGGATCACGTCGGCGTCGGCGGTGTTGAAGAAGTACTGGTACCAGGCATACGCCGTGGTCAGCTCGGGGTCCAGCCATAGGCTGCCGCCGCCGGTGGACTTGCCGAACTTGGTGCCGTCGGCGGCGGTCACCAGCGGCACGGTCAGCGCGTGCACCGACGCACCGAGCTGCTGGCGCACCAGCCGGACGCCGGCGACGATGTTGCCCCACTGATCGGAGCCGCCGATCTGCAGCGTGCAGCCGTAGCGCCGGTGCAACTCGACGTAGTCGTTGGCCTGCAACAGCATGTAGCTGAATTCGGTGTAGGAGATGCCGTCGCCCTCGAGGCGCCGCCGGACGGTGTCGCGGTCCAGCATCACGTTGACCGAGAAGTGCTTGCCGAGGTCGCGCAGGAACTCGATCGCCGACAGCGGGCGGGTCCAGTCCAGGTTGTTGACGACGACGGCTCCGGTGGGTGAGTCATCGAAGTCGACGAAGCGCCGCAGCTGCCCGCCGATCCGCTCGGTCCATTCGGCGACGGTGTCCGCCTCGTTGAGGGTGCGTTCGCCGACGTCGCGCGGGTCGCCGATCATGCCGGTTGCCCCGCCGGCGAGCACGATCGGGCGATGGCCGGCGCGCTGGAACCGGCGCAGCGCCAGCAGCGGCACCAGGTGTCCGGCGTGCAGGCTGGGCGCGGTGGGGTCGAACCCGGCGTACACCGTCATCGGCGCGCGCCGCGCCTCGGCGGCCAGCGCATCGAGGTCGGTGGACTGCGCGATCAGCCCGCGCCAGCCCAGCTCGTCGATGATCATGTCGCCCATGATCCAAGATCCTTTCACCCGAGATCGGTTCGGCTAGTCGCTGTTGCCCGGCGCGGCCGCGCGGGGACTGCGGCGGTACGCCGAGACCTCCGGGCGGCCGGGCAGCCACAACCGCCACGGCCGGTCGGCGGCCTGGCTGACGCCGACCCGCGGGCCGGCCGTCGCGGTCAGCGGCTCGTGCAGTTCCAGGGTCACCGGGCTGTCCCGCGCGAACAGGTCAATGCCGTTGTCGTCCATGGTGATTCCCATGGCCGAGCAGAGGTTGCCCGGGCCGCGCGCCAGGGCGGCGGTGTGCACCAGCTCGCCGCGGCGGGCGCGCGCGACGTCCGTGCCGTCCTCGATGGCGGCGGCGCGCAGCAGGACCGCCGCGGCGGTGCCGTCGGGTCCGCACGAGACGTTGGCGCAGACGTGGATGCCGTGGCTGCGGTAGGTGTAGAGCCGCCCGGGGGGCCCGAACATCACGAAGTTGCGGGCGCGCAGGCCCTTGTACGAGTGCGCGGCGGCGTCGGGCCAGGGGCCGTCGGGCACTCCCCCGTAGGCCTCGACCTCCACGACGATCCCGCTCACCCCGCGCGCGGTGAGGGTGGCGCCCAGTAACCGGCGCGCGGCCTCGACCGGGTCGACTACCAGCTGGGCCGCAGCCGCGCCTTCGCGAAATCGTCCTCGAGCCTCGACCACATCAGATCCTGAATCCTCTTTTCTTGAACCCAACGAACCTACCGGCAGGCCCAACGTGGCAGTATCCCGGTGTCCCGGGACCCCAGGGCCGCGAGAAGGAGCCCACCTGATGCATGCGATCGATCCCGCCGCCACCGCGTGGTTGCTGGCCAGCACCGCACTGGTCCTGTTGATGACCCCCGGCCTGGCGATCTTCTACGGCGGCATGGTCCGCACCACCGGCGTGCTCAACATGATCATGATGAGCTTCATCTCCATCCCGCTGGTGACGGTGGCCTGGCTGCTGGTCGGCTACACCATGGCGTTCTCCGAGGATGGGGGCAGCGGGCTGGTCGGCGGTCTCAGGCATTTCGGCATGCTCGGCATCACCCCCGACACCGCCCACGGCACGGTCCCCGAGTTGCTGTTCGCCACGTTTCAGCTGACGTTCGCGATCATCACGGCCGCCCTGGTCAGCGGCGCGATCGCCGACCGCGCCAAGTTCGCCGCCTGGATGGTCTTCGTCCCGGTGTGGACGATCGCGGTGTATTCGATTGTCGCGCACTGGGTCTGGGGGCCGGGCGGCTGGCTGGCCAAGCTCGGCGTCCTCGACTACGCGGGCGGGCTCGTCGTCGAGATCGTCTCCGGGTCTTCGGCCCTGGCGCTGGCGCTGGTGCTCGGGCCGCGCATCGGCTTCAAGAAGGATGCGATGCGGCCACACAATCTGCCGTTGCTGTTCGTCGGCGTCGGGCTGCTGTGGTTCGGCTGGTTCGGGTTCAACGCCGGTTCGGCCTTGGCCGCCAACGGAACCGCCGCGGCCATCTTCCTCAACACATTGGTCGCCGGCTGCCTGGGCATGCTCGGCTGGCTGTCGGTCGAGCAGATCCGCGACGGCCGGCCCACCACGTTCGGTGCGGCGTCGGGTGTGGTCGCCGGCCTCGTCGCGATCACACCGTCCTGCGGGACGGTCAACACACTCGGCGCGACGGTCGTCGGGCTGGCGGCGGGCGTCGTGTGCGCGTTCGCGGTGGGCGCGAAACTGCGCTTCAACTATGACGATTCGCTCGACGTGGTGGGCGTGCACTTCGTCGGCGGCGTGGTCGGGGTGTCGTTGATCGGCCTGTTCGCCACGGCGGTGATGACGGCGGGCCCGCGGGGCCTGTTCTACGGGGGCGGCGTGGGCCAGTTGGGCAAGCAGGCGCTGGCGATCGGGGTCGTCGCGCTCTACGCGTTCGCCATGACGTTCGTGCTGGGCAAGGTCATCGACCGGCTGATGGGTTTCCGGGTCAGCGCCGAGGACGAGACCACCGGCGTCGACCTCACGCAGCATGCCGAAACCGCCTACGCCGAAGGCGTGCACGGTCATCTGCCGCAGCGCCGCCCGGCCACCGGCGAGCGGTTCAACTAGCCCACGGCGCCACCCGCCCGCGCCGCAGGCCCTCGACAGACCTTGACAAGCCCCCGCGACGGGACGATTATTCATCGCATGATGAGTTCATCCCGTGATGAATTAATTACCCGCCCCGGGGAGCCGGCGGTACACATCGACCACCTGCGCGTCATCCGCGGCAAACGCCCGGCTCTGCACGACTTCTCCGTGCGGATCGCCACGGGCAGCGTCACCGGACTGCTCGGGCCGTCCGGCTGCGGCAAGACCACGCTGATCCGCTGCATCGTCGGCACCCAGATCATCTCGAAGGGCACCGTCACCGTGCTCGGCAAACAGGCCGGCAGCGCCGAACTGCGCCATCGGATCGGCTACCTTCCGCAGGACCCGACGATCTACAACGACCTGCGGATCGTGGACAACGTCCGCTATTTCGCGGCGCTGTACGGGTTCGACGGCCAGGCCGCCGACGCCGCCATCGACCGCGTCGGGCTGACGGATCACCGAACCGCCCTGTGCGGCAACCTCTCCGGCGGTCAGCGCACCCGAGTGTCGCTGGCGTGCGCGCTGGTCTGCCAGCCCGACCTGCTGGTGCTCGACGAGCCCACCGTGGGCCTGGACCCGGTGCTGCGCGCGGATCTCTGGGAACAGTTCGCCGAGCTGGCCCGCACCGGGACCACGCTGCTGGTCTCCAGCCACGTGATGGACGAAGCCGACCACTGCGGCGACCTGTTGCTGATGCGCGAGGGTCGGTTGGTCGCCCACACCACCCCGTCCCAACTCAGAGAGGACACCGGATGCACGTCACTGGAGGACGCGTTTCTGTCCATCATCAAGCGCAGCACCATGCGCGAAGCGGGCTGAGCCTGCGCGGCTACACCGCGACCACGGCGCGGATTCTGCGCCAGTTGGTCGCCGATCACCGCAGTGTCGCGATGATCCTGTTCGTGCCGGTCCTGGTGATCAGCCTGATGTATTTCATGTTCCAGAACGCACCACACCGCCCCGGTGGGCCGACCCCGTTCAACAACGCCTGCCTGATCCTGCTGGGCCTGTTCCCGCTGTTCGTGATGTTCATCATCACCGCGATCACCATGCAGCGCGAGCGGGCCTCCGGGACGCTCGAGCGCATCCTGACCACGCCGCTGCGCCGCCTGGATCTGCTGATCGCCTACGGCACCGCCTTCTCCATCGCCGCTGCGGCGCAGGCCATTGTGGCGTGCATCGTGTCGTTCTGGCTGCTGGGATTCGACACGGCCGGCAGTCCGGCATGGGTGTTCGTGATCGCGATCGTCAACGCCGTGCTGGGCGTCGGTCTGGGCCTGCTGTGTAGTGCGTTCGCCCGCACCGAGTTTCAGGCCGTGCAGTTCATCCCGCTGGTGATGGTGCCGCAGCTGCTGCTGGCCGGCATCATCGTGCCACGGGCGCTGATGCCACACTGGCTGCAGTGGATCAGCAATGTGCTGCCGGCCAGCTACGCGCTGGAGGCGTTGCAACAGGTGGGCGCACATCCGGAACTCACGTCCACCGCAGTGCGCGACATCGTCGTGGTGCTGGGCTTCGCCCTGGCGGCGCTGTGCCTGGCCGCGGCCACGCTGCGGCGGCGGACGCCCTAGTGGCGACCGCAAGCGCGGCGCAGCCGGGCGCAGCGGATCGCCACCATGAGCTAGTGGCGGGGGCCTCCTGGTGACGGCCACCAGCGCCGGGCGCCGGCGTCGGGGGCGCCCGGCCGGAAGCTCCGGCACCCGCGATCGCATCCTGGACAGCGCGCGGAAGCTCTTTGCGCGCAACGGCATTCGCAACACGTCGATCCGCGCAGTGGCCGCGGCGGCAGGGGTGGATTCGGCGCTGGTCCATCACTACTTCGGCACCAAGGAGAAGCTGTTCGCCGCGGCCGTGCACATCCCGATCGACCCGATGGACATCATCGGCCAGTTGCGTGAGATGCCGGTTGACGAGCTCGGCTATCGCATCCCGTCAATGTTGTTGCCGCTGTGGGATTCTGAGATCGGGGCGGCGTTCATCGCCACGCTGCGCTCCATCCTGGCCGGTGAGGAGATCAGCCTGTTCCGCACGTTCATCGAGGACGTGATCACCGTGGAAATCGGCGCGCGCGTGGACAATCCGCCGGGAAGCGGCACCACCCGCGTCCAGTTCGTCGCCTCACAGCTGGTGGGCGTGGTGATGGCGCGCTACATCCTGCGTCTGGAGCCATTCGCGTCGCTGCCGCCCGAGCAGATCGCGCAGATGATCGCGCCGAACCTGCAGCGCTACCTCACCGGGGATCTGCCGGACGGCCTTGTGCCATGAGGTGGGCGTGCTCGTCGTCGTCGACGTCGCGGGCCTCGTCGATGAGCAGCACGGGGATGCCGTCCTCGATGCGGTAGGCACGCCGCAGCCGCGGGTTGTAGAGCAGTTCGGACCCCACAAGCACCAGCGGGCCCCGGTCGTCGGGGCACACCAGGATGCTCAGCAGTGCATCGTCGATCATGACTGCGCTCCGGTCAGCTCGGAACGGATCCCACTGGTCAGGCGGCGGTACTGGTCGGTGTCGGGGTCGAAGTACCAGACGTGGCGCCCGGCCTTCGGAATCCCGGCCGCCCGTAGGGCACTGACCGTGGGCCGGAATGTGGCGCTCAGGTTCATCTCCGGCACCACGCACACGATGTCGGGTCCCAGGCCGATCGGAATCTTCGCGAAGGCCTCGGTCAGGTCGGCCGCGGTGATGGAGGCGCCCGGCAACAGCGTCACCGCCGACGCGGCCACCTCGTGATCGCCCACCGGCACGTTGTAGGTCACCGCGAGGTCCACGCCGTTGATGCAACCCAGCGCATCGGTGACGGGCTCGGCGAACACCAGGCCACGCGCGGTGCGCACCACCGAGCCGCGCCGGCCCGCCAGCCAGAAGTCGCCGTCGTCGTCGCGGTAGAACAAGTACTCGGTCGAGATCCACGTGTCACCTGCGGCGAAGACGCCGCGCTTGACCGAGGCGCTGGGGTCGATCGGGCCGTTGGACGCGGCGAGCAGCACCCCGACCTGCTTGGGTTCGGCGATCTGCACGAAGCCGCGCTCGTTCTCCAGGATCAGGTCGTGCTCGGCGTCGTAGGCGCCCAACTCGATGCGCCCCGCGCCCGGCAGCGGGCGACCCTTACTGCCGACCTTCGCGCCGGACACGTTGGCCAGCACCGCCTGTCCGTCGGTGGTGGCGAAGAACTCGACGACGTGCGCCGGCGCGAACGCCTGGACGACGCGTCCCCACAGCCCGGTCGGCATGCCGGAGCCGATGAACAGCCGCACCGGATGGTTGCCCTGCAGCACGAACGCGGGATCGTCGACGATCTCGCGGAGCATGGCCCAGGTGTAGGACACCACGGTGACGCCGTATTGGCGCACCTCCTGAACGAAGCGGCCCGGGTCCAGGCCGCGCGACAGCGCGATGCGGGTGCCGCCGACCACGGCGCCGCCCAGGCTGACCAGCAGTGCCGACTCGTGATGCAGCGGCGTCAGGCAGTAGACGGTGTCGCGGCGATCCAGGGCGGCCGTCGAGGCGGTACCGAACGCCGAGACCGCCCAGCGGTAGTTGGTGATCTGCCTGGCCACCAGCTCGCCGCCGGCCGCGCTGAACGCGATGAACGCCAGATCCCGCGCCAGCCCCGGGTTCGGGCGGTACCAGCCGGGCAGCTCGACGGCGTCCGGGTCGATCTGTTCCATGTCGATGACGTCGGAGTCCTCGGGCAGGTGCAGATCCCGCGACTCGCCGCCGCCGAGCACCAGCACCTGGCGCAGCCCCTGACGGTCGGACCGCAGCACGGCGTCGAGGTTGGTGGGGTCGGTGAGCAGCTCGGTCACCCCCCCGAGTCGCACCGAGGCGCCCAGATCGGCGTCGGGCCGCATCACCACCGCGATGGCACCCAGCCGGGACAGCGCGGCGATCGCCACCAGCGCGCTGGGCCGGGTCTCCATCAGCACGCCGACCCGGTCGCCCTGCCGCACACCGACGTCGATCAGGCCGCGAACGACGTTGTTGACGCGCCGGTTCACGGCGTCGTAGGTGTGCACCCGGCCGTCGAACAACAGGAATTCGCCCTGCGGCGCGTCGTGGGCCTGCTCCTCGATGATGCGGCCCAGCGAGATCCGGGTGTGGTCGTTGATCTGGCCCAGCCGGACCAGGCGTGGCAGCGTGCGGGCCGTCTCGACGGCCAGGGTGCGCACGGACTTGTTGGCGGCGACGACGGTGTTGGCCGCACCGCGCACCAGCCCCACTGCCGCCTCGGAGGCTTCCCCGAGACCGTGCGCGAGCCGGGAGCTCAACGCCACCCCGCTGTCGGTGTGCTCTTCGGGCTGATCGGCCATCAGGTCGATGCTGTCCGGTTTGTCCCCCCCGGTGGACAGCCACTTCACCCATTCGGCGACGGTCGGCCAGCTCTGTTGCGCCGCCTTGGATCCGACGACCAAACCGAAATGCCCTGTGCGGATGGTGGATTCGTAGACTTCCGCGTCCGGTGCCGCACGCCGGATGCCACGCACCGAGGCCGGCTGCCCGATGTCGTCGACCTCGCCGACGAACGCCAGCACCGGGCAGGTGATGTCGGTGAGGGTGACCATCTGGCCGTTGACGGCGAACCCGCCGGTCATCATCCGGTTGTGGGCGATGAACTGCTTGAGCAGTTCGGAGATGGCGGGGCCCGACCATGCGATCCAGCCCTCGCGTTCGAGGAAGCGGCGCTGCTGCTCGCGCGGGAGGAGCGCCTCGCGGTCGTGCAGCTGGCGCACGAAGTCGACGCGCGCCTTGGCGGTCTTGAGCGGGTCCAGCATCTGAAAGCCGGTGCGGGCCATCCAGCTCGGGATGGCCAGCCGGCTGAAGACATGGTCGGCCATGAAGTTGGCGGCGGGCGCGGCGAAGTTTGCCGGTATGCCCATCGGCAGGGCGGCCAGGGTGTCCACCGGCGAGCCGAAGGTGACGATGCTGGCCAGGCTCTTCGAGCGCCGATAGGCGGCGACCTGGTAGCACCACATGCCGCCCTGCGAATAGCCGACCAGATGGATGTCGCTGCCCGTGGTGTCGCGGACCGTGTCGATGGCCTGGCTGAGCGCGACGATGTGGTCGGCCAGGGTGCGGCGCATGCCGCCCTCGACCTTGTCGGGTTCACCGAAGTCGATGACCCAGGGGTCTAGCCCGTGGGCGTGCAGGATCCCCACCGCGCCTTCGTCGCGCGTGACGTCCCACATGTCCGCCGACATCATCATCGGGTGCACCATCAGCACCGGCGGCCCGACGGGCGATTGGCCGCGCCGGCTGTCCGGCGGGAAGTACCGCCGCAGCTTGTACATCGGCACGCTCTCGACGGTCTGGGACGGCGACGGCACGGTACCGGTTTCCAAGCCCCCCAGCCGCAAGACCTCCAACCCGTTCTGCGCGGTGGCGATCAGCCGCTCGACCGGTCGTGTGACCATCGAAAAATTGAGATCCACTGCTGCTCCCTGAGTCTTGACAGCTTGGACATCATGGCACATCAGGGCAGCTAGAAGGGTGGTGGTTCCCCCGATTAGGTAGTTAGCCGCTGCACCTGTTCAGCTCGACGGTGGACCGCGGCCCCGCGCCGTCGAGAGCCGCGGCGTCGGCGGCGTCTTGGGTGAACGCCTGCCGCGCCGCCAGTGTCTGCCCGTCGCTGCTCTCCGCGATCGACGGGCAGCCCAGCCCCGATGTGACCAGCCGGCAGTCGTTCGTCTTGCCGATCACGTCGCACCACAGGACCGCCGCATCCTCGGCCTTTTGCTGAGTGGTGTAGTCGAGCCGGCCAGCGCAACGTTCTTCATGGTTCCGACCCATCGACGCCGTTGATAAACGGCTCTTACGCTCGCAGCCGCGGCTCGGCGGGACGTGAGAATCAGCCCTGGACCCCGTTAGAACGGGGGCGGGTCGTCGCCGTCATCGAGAGGTGGCGCGGGGCCGAAGGAGGCGGGCACGCGCTCTCGACGTTTCGGTTGTCGTGCCTGGCGATTGTGCTTGCGCTCGGTGCCGATGCGTGCGGCCCGGTGTTGGGCGCGGGTGCGCGTGCGTCGGGGCATCATCGCGGTGCGCTCGGCGCAGTAATCCTGGGGTGGGTCCACTTCGGCGGCAGGCATCGCGCCGATGGACTGGCACAGGCTGGGGAACAGCAGCGCGCTGCCCGGGGTGGTGACGTAGGTGTGCCCGGCCGGGGACGTCAGGATCAACGTGCCGTCGGGCAATTGCTGTTCGCGCCACCCCCAGAAAGTTTTCACCAGATGATGAGTACGGCAGTAGCACTTGAGGTTTGACGCATGCGTCCGGCCGCCGTCGGCATACGGGACCGTATGGTCGAGATCGCAGTCGGTCGCCGGGCGGTCGCAGCCCGGCCAGCGACAGGTCAGGTCCCGGCAGCGCACGAAATCGGACCAATGCCTTAGAGGGCACATAACCGGGCTCCGGCGGCGCATCACCGGGATGAACCAGCGGCACCAACCTCGCCGACGCCGCCAATTCCTTGACGAGTTCGGGTGAGATGAGCCCGTCGGCACCCACCTCCGACCCCGGGGCGGTGCCACAGCCGACGAGACTCGCCTGCTCGGCGATCACGTGTATCACCACGGGGCAGGCCGCGGGCCGCTTGCCAGCCGCACAATCCGATCGCCCGCAGCGGCAGCCCAGCCGATCCGCCCCCGCGGCCAGCGCGCCCAACGCATCAGCGCGGCGCTGATCGCGGCTACGCGGGTCGTGCGCACACACCGTGGCCGCCAACGCCTCTAACCGCTTCTCCAAAGCGTGAGCGTCGGGGCCAAGCAGGCTGCCGCTGAGCTCGGCCACTCCGTCGTACACCTCGCCGATCCAGACAGCGCGGTCGGACTGGCGTTGCAGCCGCCGCCGAACGGCATCGGCGTCGGCGCGGGCCACAATTTTGTCGACCTGCGCGCCCAGCCGGCCCTGAGTCATCGACGGCCAGCGCAGCACATTGATTGCCACCTGCTCGTCGACCATCGCGAGCACGTCGGGATCGACGATCAAATCGGTGCGGAACACGATCGTTTGAAACATCCGGTAGTCGATATCCCCGGCCCGAAAGACCCCGCCCACCTTCGGCAGCCGCTCCCGCATCGCGCGGGCATAGCGCACTCGGCTGGCGGCCAGTCCCTGACTGATTCGCAACTGCGCGGCCACTTCCGCACTCACCGCCGCCTCGGTGTCGACCGCCCACTCCTCGCACTCCGAACAGCGCGAGAGCCGATACGAAAACAAGTCTCCGATCGCGGCCAACTGCTCGGCCGCCGCCCGGTTCTCGATCCGCGAAAACACCCCGAGCCGCTCCAGCAGCGCGGCCGACTCCCGCGTTACCGATGGATGGCGCCGCTCGACCAACTCGTCGAACCGGGCAATCACTTCTTCGAACATACATTCGATACTGCCACCGGCCACCGACATGAACTGCTGGACCGCCCGAAGAACGGCCCTGCCTGCGCAGACGGCGCCTATCCTTCCCTCATGGTGTCGAACTTGTCGGGCAAGGTCGCATTCATCACCGGCGGCGCTTCGGGCATCGGCGCGGCGCTGGCCACCAGGTTGGCCGAGGGCGGCGCGGAGGTCTGGCTCGCCGATCGCCAACTGGGCGCGGCACAGGAGCTCGCGCAGCGCCTCAGCAACGGCGGCACGAAGGCCCACGCGATCGAACTCGACGTCCGCGACTACCCCGCGTTCGAGAGCGCGGTCGCCGAGGCGGTGCAGACATCCGGCCGCATCGACTACCTGTTCAACAACGCGGGCATCGGGGTCGGCGGCGAGGTCGATTCCTACACCCTCGACGACTGGAACGACGTCCTGGCGGTGAACCTGCACGGGGTCGTGCACGGCATCCAGGCGGTGTACCCCATCATGATCCGGCAGCGCTCGGGCCACATCGTGAACACGGCGTCGATGGCGGGGCTGCTGGCCGGACCCGGCGCGGCGAGCTACACCGCGTCCAAGCACGCCGTCGTCGCACTGTCGAAGGCGTTGCGGCTGGAGGCCGAACGCCACGACGTGAAGGTGTCGGTGCTGTGTCCCGGCGCGATCCGGACCCCCATCCTCACCGGCGGCACGTACGGGCGGATGACCAACACCGGCGCCAGCGACGAGGACCTGCTCAAGTTCTGGGAACCGATGCGACCGATGGCGCCGGACAAATTCGCCGCGCGCGTCGTTCGTGCCGTGCTGCGCAACAAAGGGATCATCATCGTGCCGGCCTGGTGGAAGGCGCTGTGGTACCTGGACCGGTTCTCGCCGGCTATATCGACGCGGGCCGCACGACTGACGCTCAGGCGGTTACGTGAAACGCCGTCCCGCGCAACGTGATCCGCGGCGTGTGGCGTCACCCCTCAAGTTTCAGTGGACATTTCGCGATCGAGGCGAGCCCGCATGGCGAGCCAATTCCGGCCACTTTGTCGCAGCTCCTCCGCCATCCGGCGGTCCTGCTCCGCGAACTTCCGGTGCTCAGCAGCGCGGGTCCGCAAGAACGCGCCTCGACGTCCACCGCGGTCGGCCGCGTCTTCGAAAGCCTGCGCGGTTCGATCCTGACTAGCTGCCGATAACGCCAAACTTTCGGCCGCTGCCTGCACGCTGTCCGCCGCGAGTCGCCCCGCCCCGTCGGCCGCTTGCCGCGCCTGCTCCGCCCGTTGCCCGGCGAGCACCGCTTGCGCCACGGCCTGCAGATGCTCGCTCGTTTCAAACGCATCGTCTCTCGATGTCTGCACCATCGGCGTGCCCCTCGTCCTCGCGCAGGATTGACCGCGGCGGCGCCCCTCAAACCGGCTGGCCGCCTGCGCTCCTGAAAGCACGCTGAGAACCGGCCACGGTGCCGTTTGCGCAGCAGAGCGCCGGGTACACAGCCGTTGCGCTTCGGTCACGACGCGTTGTCGGGGCCTTCTCGGTTGAAAGACACAGCTGGGCGCTTCCAGTTTTCTGGGCGGGCTTTGGCGACCGTTACTGAACGGACAGTGGCGGGGCCGGAGCCTGTCAGACCGTGTTCCTTCCGACGCGAAGGCGAGGTGGCCTCATGGGCACGACGACGCCGGCGGGTTCGCTCGGCGGCCCCTCCCCGGACACCTGCGGCGCATTCATTCGAACACCCGGTGTCTTCGGCAGGCCCACGGCGGCCAACCGGTTCATCAAGCACGCCACACCGGGCCGGTAATCACCGGCGCGGCCACGGCGCGAGCGAGAAAGGGATGCACATGTTGTTGCTGGGCAACGGCGGACGGTTGAAAGACCGCACCGCCGGCCGCGACGGACTCGGCGAGGTCCAACATCTGGCCGGGCGAGCGCTGTACGACGTCGCGCACGGCCGATTCGAACGCTCGCTGTCCGGACTGACCGCCGTGGCGGCTCTGGTCACGACGGCCGAAATCTATTTCGAGCACTACAAAGCCAGCTTCGGCAACAAATGGATGTGGAGCCCGATCGTGGTGACCCCGCCGGTGGTCGTCGCCGGAATCGGCGGGGTGTTCTCGAAGCGCTGGGCCAAGCTCTGGCTGCCGATCACCGCGGGCGTCTACACGGCCAACGGACTGATGGGCGAATACCTGCACGCCCGCGGCGTCGCGCGCAAGCCGGGCGGGTGGAAGAACGCGTCGTACAACGTGCCGATGGGCCCGCCGATCGCGGCGCCGGGGTTGATGTGCATGGTCGGCGGGATGGGGTTGCTGGCGTCGATCCTGCGCCGCGAACGGTTCCGCGGATAGGGCGCAGGGATTTCTGAGATGGCCGACACCTCACGCCCCGACCACTTGCCCAACCTGCGACCCGACGGCCAGCCGCCGCACCCGTCCTGGTTGCCCAAGCAACGCCGCGGTGTCACGCCGCAGATGATCGGGCGCTATCCCGATTACGACGTGCTGGAAACGGCCGACAAGTGGGACGAGGCCACCCGGAAGGTGGTGCTGGCCCGGCTCGAACCGCCCGGCCCGCTGCGGTTTTTCACGCCCGAAGAGGAGCCGTGCCTGCGCGCGTTCTGCGACACGGTGCTGGCGCAAGACGTCGACCCGCGGGTCCCGGCGGCCGAGTCCGTCGACTCCAAGCTCGCCGACGGGCGCCTCGATGGCTACCAGTACGCCGACATGCCCGACGACCGCGACACCTGGCGGTTGGTGCTGCGCGGGCTGAACGAGACGGCCGCGACGCACTACGGCGCACCCTCATTCGCCGATGCCGACATCACCACCCGAGAGGCGATCATCGACAAGTTCTCGCAAGCGGACCTGCAGGGCGGGGCGTGGGAGAGCCTGAACGTCAAGCGGGCGTGGTCGGTGTGCATGCGAATGACGTTGTCGGGCTTCTACTCCCACCCGTGGGCGTGGAACGAGATCGGGTTCGGCGGCCCCGCCTACCCGCGCGGATTCATGCGCCTCGGTGGTGCCACCGGGCCGGCCGCCGCGCGCGAACCGTACGAGACCCGCGGTGCCACCGACGAGGATCCGGTGCACGTCGTGAACAACGGGGAGTTGTGATGGGCGACTTCTTGCGTGGCCTGTTCAAGGGCGCTGTCGAACCCAAGGACAACGATTCACGATTCCTGCTCGACGTACACACGCGCGACCTGCCCGGCGAGAAGACCATGCGCCGCTACCCCGACGACGACGAGGTCGATCTGGTTGTGGTGGGCGCCGGTGCCGGCGGCTCGGTACTGGCGCAGCGACTGGCCCGAGAGGGCTGGCGGGTGGTGATCCTCGAGGCGGGCCCGTTCTGGCACCCCGATGAGGACTGGGTGTCCGACGAGGCGGGTTCCCATGCCCTGTATTGGACGCAGAAGCGCATCATCGGCGGCGACGACCCAATCGAGCTGGGCAAGAACAACTCCGGGCGTGGCGTGGGCGGGTCCATGGTGCACTACGCCGGCTACACCCCGCGCTTCCACCCCAGCGACTTCGAGACCTACACCCGGGACGGGGTGGGGGCGGACTGGCCCATCCGCTACGAGGACGTCCGCCGCCACTATGAGCAGGTCGAGCTCGAGCTGCCGGTGGCCGGCCAGAACTGGCCGTGGGGCGATCCGCACCGCTATCCCTTTGCGCCGCACCCTATTTCGGGTGCCGCCGCCAAGATCTGGCGGGGTGCGCTCAAGCTCGGCATCGATATGCGGGTGGGCCCCGTCGGCATCGTCAACGGCACCTTCGGCAACCGCCCGCATTGCATCTACCGCGGCTACTGCCTGCAGGGCTGCAAGGTCAACGCCAAGGCCAGCCCGTATGTCACGCACCTCCCCGACGCGCTGGCCCACGCCGTGGAGATCCGCGCCAATTGCATGGCCTGCCGGGTCGAGCTCGACGAGAGCGGCGCGGCCAGGGGTGTGGTCTACTACGACGAGATCGGCGGCAAGGAACGGCTGCAACGCGCCAAAGTGGTTGCTGTGGCCGGGTATTCGATCGAGACACCGCGGCTGTTGCTGAACTCGGCCAGCAACCGCTTCCCGAACGGGCTGGGCAACAACGACGATCAGGTCGGGCGTTACGTGATGGTGCAGGGTGCCACCCAGTCCGCGGGCCGGTGGTCCGAGGAGGTCCGGATGTACAAGGCGCCGCCGCCGGAGGTGACCTCCGAGCAGTTCTACGAGACCGACCTCTCGCGTGGATTCGCCCGCGGCTTCGCCATCCAGACCGTGTCGCCGATGCCCATCGGCTGGGCCGAACACGTGCTGGCAGACGGACACTGGGGCCGCGCCCTGCGGGAGTACATGCGCGACTACAACCACTGGGCGACCGTCGGCGTGCTCAATGAGCTGCTGCCACTGCCCGAAAATCGGGTGACGCTGGCCGACGAGAAGGATCCGTACGGCATCCCGGTGGCCCGGTTCGACTACACCCTCTGCGACAACGACAAGGCCAACATGGCCTACTCCACCAAGGTGATCGGCGACATCCTGCGCGCCGCCGACGCCCAGGACGTGCTCACCATCGAGCGTTTCGCGCACCTCATCGGCGGCGCCCGGATGGGCACCAGCCCGCACAATTCGGTCGTCGACTCCGATCAACGCGTGTGGGGCGTGCCAAACCTGTTTCTGGCCGACGGCTCGGTGTGCCCGACGCAGGGCTCGGCGAACCCCGCGCTGACCATCATGGCGCTGGCCTCGCGCCTCGCCGAGCGGCTGGCCGGCGGGAAGATCGATACCACCGCCGGACGGAGGTCGGAGGCGGGAGCCCGTGGCTGAGCGGACGATCGACGTCGAGACGACCTTCGCGCCTCGGGTGCTGCGTGAGTACGCGCTGCTCGCCGATGGGGAGCGCGGCGCGCTGGTCGGGCCGCAGGGTGACATCGCGTGGATGTGCGCGCCGCACTGGGACTCCGACGCCGTCTTCTCCAACCTCATCGGCGGCGGCGGTGTTTACGCGATCACTCCGATCGACGTCCGGCACGTGTGGGGCGGTTATTACGAACCGGGCAGTCTGATCTGGCGCAACCGCTGGATCACCCGCGACAGTACGGTGGAATGCCGTGAGGCGCTGGCCTTTCCGGGTGACCCGGACCGCGTGATACTGCTGCGGCGGCTCACGGTGTGCCGCGGGACGGCGCGCGTGCGGGTGCTGATGACCCCCGGCGCGGCGTTCGGCCGGCACGGCCTCGGTCAGCCGGCCTCCGATGGCGGCGTGTGGAGCGGCCGGTCGGGGCGGTTGCGCTGGCGCTGGCTGGCCGGCTGCGACGCGCGGACCATCAAAGCCTCGCACGACAACAGCGAAATGCTCACCTGCGAGATCACCCTCGAGGAGGGCCGCCAGCACGACCTGGTGCTGGAGCTGTCCGAACGCGCCCTGCCCGACCAGCCCCCCGACCCCGACCTGGCCTGGGACGCCACCGCGGCCGCCTGGCAGCGCACCGTGCCCCGGCTGGAGTGCACCATCGCCCCCCGCGACGGGAGCCACTCCTACGCGGTGCTGCGCGGGCTGACCAGCAGCGGCGGCGGCATGGTCGCCGCCGCGACGATGAGCCTGCCCGAGCGCGCGCACACCAATCAGAATTACGACTACCGCTACGCCTGGATCCGCGACCAGGTGTACGCCGGCATGGCCGCCGGCGCGGTGGGCACCACCGAATTGCTGGACCGCGCGGTCGAATTCGTGGGCGCCCGGCTGCTCGAGGACGGCCCGAACCTCAAACCCGCCTACACCGTCACCGGCGGCGCGGTGCCCAGCGAAGAAACGCTCGACCTGCCCGGCTATCCCGGCGGCACCGACAAGATCGGCAACTGGGTCAACCGGCAATTCCAGCTCGACGTGTTCGGCGAGGCGCTGCAGCTGCTGGCCAAGGCGGGCGCCGCGGACCGGCTCGACGCCGACGGGTGGCGCGCCGCGCAGGCGGCCATCAGGGCCATCGAAAAGCGTTGGCGCGAACCGGATGCCGGGGTCTGGGAGGTCGGTGACGAGCACTGGTCGCAGTCCCGCCTGGCCTGCGTGGCCGGGCTGCGCGCCATCGCCAAAGTGGCCGGCGCGGGTCCGGAGGTGGCCGCGTGCGCGTCGCTCGCCGATGCGATTCTGGCGGACACGGCGTCGAGCAGCCTGCACCCGCACGGCTATTGGCAGCGCAGCCCGCGCATGACGGGGGTCGACGCGTCGCTGCTGCTGCCGCCGGTGCGCGGCGCCGTCCCCGCCGACGACCCGCGCACCCGGGCCACCCTGGACGCCGTGCGCCGAGAGCTCACCGACGACGGGTTCGTCTACCGTTACCGGCACGACGAGCGCGACCTCGGCGACGCCGAGGGCGCCTTCCTGCTCTGCGGGTTCATGATGGCGCTAGCCGAAGACCAACTGGGACATGGCCATTGCGCGATGCGCTGGTTTGAACGCAACCGCGCGGCGTGCGGCCCGCCGGGGCTGTTCTGCGAGGAGTACGACGTGCGGCAGCGTCAGCTGCGCGGCAACCTGCCCCAGGCGTTCGCGCACGCGCTGATGCTCGAATGCACGGCCACCCTCACCGACGACGACGCCCACCATGAGTGACTACCGGATTGAGCGAGAGGCAGTTCTGCGATGACACAGACCGTGGTGATCACCGGAGCCAGCGCGGGGATCGGCCGCGCCACCGCGAGGGAGTTCGGACAGCGCGGTGCCAACGTCGTCCTGCTCGCCCGCGGCGCGGCGGGATTGGACGGGGCCGCGCGTGATGTCGAGGCCGGCGGCGGCAAGGCGCTGGCGATCCCGACCGACGTGGCCGACCATTCGGCCGTCGCCGCCGCCGCCGACGAGGCCGAGGCCGCGTTCGGCCCCATCGACGTCTGGGTCAACGTCGCGTTCACATCGGTGTTCGCGCCGTTCACCGAGATCAGCCCCGAGGAGTTCAAACGCGTAACGGAGGTGTCCTACCTCGGATACGTGCACGGCACCATGGCGGCGCTGGCCAAGATGCGCCCCCGCAACCGCGGCACCATCGTGCAGGTGGGGTCGGCGCTCAGCCAGCGATCGATCCCGCTGCAGTCGGCCTATTGCGGCGCCAAGCACGCCGTCAACGGGTTCACCGAATCCGTGCGCTGCGAACTGTTTCACGAAGGTTCGAAGGTGCGGATCACCGTGGTGCAGATGCCCGCGGTCAACACCCCGCAATTCTCCTGGGTGCTGTCCCGGCTGCCCCGCCATCCCCAGCCGGTGCCGCCGATCTACCAGCCCGAGGTCGCCGCCCGCGGCGTCCTGTACGCCGCCGATCATCCAGGGCGCAAACAATTCTGGGTCGGCGATTCCACCATGGTGACCCTGCTGGGCCAGAAGTTCGTCGCGCCGCTGCTGGACCGCTACCTGGGCCGCACCGGATACGACTCCCAGCAGACCTCCGAACACGTCAGCCGCGACCGGCCCAACAACCTGTGGCAACCGCTGGACGCCGAGCCGGGCAGCGACCACGGCCCGCGCGGCCAGTTCGACGCCCAGTCGCATGCCCGCAGCCCGCAATTGTGGGCGTCCCAGCACCCCGTCGTCAGCGGCACCGGCGCGCTGAGCGCCGCCGGGCTGGGCGCCTGGCTCGCGGCCCGGGCGGGCCGCCGGTGGGCACGATGACGCCCGACGCGCGGATTGACGAGGTCACCGCGCAGGTCTACGAAATCCCCACGGACGCACCGGAAGCCGATGGCACCCTGTCCTGGACGTCGACCACGCTGGTGCTGGCCGAGGTTGCCGCCGGCGGACGGCGCGGCATCGGCTACACCTACGCCGACGGGGCGTGCGCCAAGCTGATCGGCGGCAAGCTCGCCGGCGCACTCACCGGCCACGGCGCCATGGACATCCCGGCGCGGTGGGGGTCGATGGTCGCGGCGATGCGCAACAACGGCCGGCCCGGGCTGGCCTCCTGCGCGATCTCCGCGGTCGACACCGCGCTGTGGGATCTCAAGGGCAAGCTGCTGGAGCTGCCGGTCTGCCGGCTGCTCGGGATGGCGCATCCGGAGGTGCCGATCTACGGCAGCGGCGGCTTCACCACCTACGACGAGCGCACCACCCGCGCCCAACTCGAACGCTGGGTCGACGAGTGGAAGATCCCCCGGGTGAAGATCAAGATCGGTGAATCGTGGGGCTCCGACGTGAGACGCGACCTGGATCGGATTGCTTTGGCGCGCAACGTGATCGGGCTGGACGTCGAACTATACGTCGACGCCAACGGCGGCTACGACCGCAAGCAGGCGATCCGGGTGGCCCACGCGATGGCCGACCACGACGTCACGTGGTTCGAGGAACCCGTGTCCTCCGACGATCTGGACGGGCTGCGGGAGGTGCGCGATCAGGTGACCCCGGACGTCACCGCGGGTGAGTACGGCTATGACCTGGCCTACTTCAACCGCATGCTCGCCGCCGACGCGGTCGACTGCCTGCAGATCGACGTCACTCGCTGCGGGGGCATCACCGACTGGGTGCGCGCCGCGGCCGTCGCCGCCTCCTGCAACGTCGAGGTCTCCGGGCACTGCGCCCCCAACCTGCACGCCCACGTCGCGACCACCATCCCGAACCTGCGGCACCTGGAGTATTTCCACGACCACCACCGCATCGAACACATGCTCTTCGACGGCGCGCTGCCGCCCGAGGGTGGCGCGTTGCGGCCCGATCAGAATCGGCCGGGGTTCGGCCTGGAGTTCAAACATCGTGACGCCGAGCGCTATCGGACGGCGTGAGCGTCAGGCACTGCCGATGTTTCAGGGATCCAGAGAAGGGGTAGGACACGCGCGATGACGGTGAACTCTAACGACGAAACTGTTAAGCACCGTGAGGCGCTGGCGCCTGACGTCGTCGAGGGAGGCGACCTGAATGCGGTCGACCTGGTGCTGGGTCTCGGCGAGCCACAGCGCGTCGGCCGGTTCTGGTTCTATCTCGACGGCCATCGCTGGGAGTGGTCGGCTGCGGTGGCACGCATGCACGGCTACAAGCCGGGACAGGTGGAGCCCACCACGGAACTGCTGTTGCAGCACAAACATCCCGACGATCGGGAGCGGGTCGCCGCCGTGCTGGATCGCGTGATGAAGGGCAAGCCGTTCAGCAGCCGGCACCGCATCATCGACACCGCCGGGCGCACCCGCTGCGTCGTCGTCGCCGGCGATCGCATGCTCGACGCCGGCCGGGCGTTGATCGGCACGTCCGGCTTCTACGTCGACGTCACCGACTCACTGCACTCCGATATCACCAATGTGCTGTCGGCGGTGGCCGAGGCCCGCGCGCGCATCGAGCAGGCCAAGGGCGTGCTGATGACCGCCTACGGCATCTCGGCCGAGCGTGCCTTCGACATTCTGGTGTGGCGTTCCCAGGAGACGAACCTCAAGCTGCGCGACGTCGCCAGCCGCTTCCTGGACGCCGTGGCCAGCAAGGCGTCATCAGAGACCCAAAGCCAGGTGGACCAGGCTCTGCTGACCCTGGGCTAGCGGCGCCAGTAGGGTCGGCCCAGTGGCGCACCTACTTGGAGCTGAGGCCGTCCACCTCGAATATCCGACTCAGGTGGTCTTCGAATCGATCACGCTCGGGGTCAACGACGGCGCGCGCATCGGCATCGTCGGGCGAAACGGCGACGGCAAATCCAGCCTGCTGCGGCTGCTGACCGGCCAGCAGCGGCCCGATTCCGGCCGGGTCACCCGGCGCAGCGGGCTGCGGGTCGGTGCGCTGAGCCAGGCCGACACCCTGGACCCGGACCACAGCGTGGGCTACACACTCGTCGGCGAGGCGGCCGAACACCAGTGGGCCGGTGACCCCCGGGTCCGCGATGTGGTCGCCGGGCTGGTCTCCGACATCGCTTGGGACGCAATCGTTTCCACCCTGTCCGGTGGTCAGCGCCGCCGGGTGCAGCTGGCCAGGTTGCTGGTGGGCGAGTGGGACGTCATCGCGCTCGACGAGCCCACCAACCATCTGGACATCGAGGGCATCACCTGGCTGGCCGGTCATCTGAAACAACGCTGGGCGCGCAACACCGGCGGGCTGCTGCTGGTGACCCACGACCGCTGGTTTCTCGATGAGGTCGCCACCACGACGTGGGAGGTGCATGACGGGATCGTCGAACCGTTCGACGGCGGCTACGCGGCCTACGTCCTGCAACGCGTCGAACGGGACCGGATGGCCGCCGTCGCCGAGGCCAAGCGGCAGAACCTGATGCGCAAGGAGCTGGCGTGGCTGCGCCGCGGCGCGCCGGCGCGCACGTCCAAGCCCAAGTTCCGGATCGAGGCGGCCAACCAGCTGATCGCCGACGTGCCGCCGCTGCGCAACACCGTCGAGCTGGCCAAGCTGGCCACCGCGCGGCTGGGCAAGGATGTGGTCGACCTGCTCGACGTGTCGGTCTCGTTCGATGGACGCCCGGTGCTGCGCGACATCGAATGGCGGATCGCCCCCGGCGAGCGCACCGGCATCGTCGGGGCCAACGGCGCGGGCAAGTCGACGCTGCTGGGGCTGATCGACGGCACCATCACCCCGGACGCGGGACGGGTCAAGCGCGGCAAGACCGTCCGGCTGGCGGTGCTCGACCAGCAGGGCGACGCCCTGGCCGCGGTCGGCGGCGACCGGATCGCCGATGTGCTGGGCAGGCTGCAGGGCGGCTACCAGGTCGACGGCCGCGAGGTCACCCCGGCGCAGCTGCTGGAGCGACTCGGGTTCGGCCGCGGCCAGCTGTCCGCCCGCGTCGAGGATCTCTCCGGCGGTGAGCGGCGGCGGCTGCAGCTGATGCTCACGCTGTTGTCCGAACCCAACGTGTTGCTGCTGGACGAGCCGACCAACGACGTCGACACCGACACCCTGGCGGCAATGGAGGACCTGCTGGACTCGTGGGCGGGCACGCTGATCGTCGTCTCTCACGACCGCTACCTGTTGGAGCGGGTCACCGATCAGCAGTACGCCGTGCTCGACGGCCGGTTGCGGCACCTGCCCGGCGGTGTCGACGAGTATCTGCGGCTGGCCGAGCGGCGGACCGATGCGGCGGCCGCCGAATCGTCGCGGCCGTCCGAGCCTGCCCCGCAAGCGATGTCGGGCGCGCAACGCCGCGCCACGGAAAAAGAGGTGGCCTCCGTCGATCGCCAGCTGGCGCGGCTGGCGGACCGCGTCGAGGACAAGCACCACGAGCTCGCCGCCCACGACCAGTCCGACCACGTCGGCATCACCCGGCTCACCCAGGAGTTGCGTGCCCTCGAAGACGAGGTGGCCGCGACGGAGAGTCGCTGGCTGGAGCTCTCCGAGTTGCTCGAATGATGCTGGCGCGTCACCTTTTCCGGGCCAGCTGAGGGCGCTGCGCCTTGCGCAGAGTGTCCAGCAACTCCCGATACGGGCCGACCAGGAAGGCCGTGTCGCCGGCACGCAGGTGAGCGTCGCGGCGCAGATGCAGACTGACCGGCTCGTCCTCGCGGGTGATTGCGATGACGCGCGTCTGGGTGGAGATTTCGAACAGCCGTGATCCGTCCAACTCACTTCCGGCCTCCACGTGCATCGCGCCGACGAGGTAGGTGCTGGGCCCGACCGAGAACGTCTCCACCACCTGTAGCCCCATCGCGGCGCCGACGAACCACGGCGCGGCCAGTTCGACGGTAGACCTGACGTTTTCGAATCCGAACCGCTGCGCCACCGCGAAGCCGAGCTCGCGATCATAGATCCGGAGCACCAGCGGAACCTCGGGACGGTTGAGGGCGGGCTGAACATGCGGCCCGTACATTTCACGCAGAACGATGCCGATCTCGATGTTGACCATGTCGTCCTGAGTCAGCACGGCCACGGCACGCGCACGGTCGATGCCGGCCGACTCCAGGGTCTGCTCCATGGTCGCGTCTCCGAATATCACCGGTACGTCGAGTTCGGCCGCCACGGCGAGCAAGGGGTTTTCGTCATCCAACTCCACGATCGCGACGTCGTACCCCGCCGCGGTCAGCTCCGAAACCACCCGAATACCCACGGATCCCAGCCCGACGACGATGACGTGGTTACGCATATGGCGCACCCGTCGTTGCCCGGCCGTATGGACGAAGCGGCGCGACAACAGGAGGTCGGCGATGAACGCGATGAGCACCGCCGTGGTCGTCATCCCGGCGAACATCAACGCGACGCTGAACACCCGGAGCCAGGTGGGTTGTTGCGCAAAACTGAAGTCGCCGTAGCCCACCGTCGTGATCGTCTCGGCGCTGAAATACATCGCGTCGAGCCAGGTCATCCCCGGCGACCGCTGATAGCTCAATCGCAAGATGATCGTCGAGCCGATCAACAGGCCCAGGCCGATCATCGATGCCGGATAGAAGCCGGGATTAACATCGTCGCGCGCGGTACGCAGTGCGTCCAGCAATCGTCCGAACAGGCGGCCACGGGATTGCGTCGAGGTCGGTCGGGGGCCCCGGATACCGCGGGCCGCCAGCTCGTCGGCGGTGCCGATCATGGTAGTCCAGTCACCGGCGCGCACCTGCAGGTCGCGGCCGGGGCACGCCAGAACCTCGCCGGGGGTCGACGAGTTCACGCCGCGGATCACCGCCACCGGTGCCAGGTCGCCGTGAATGTCTCGGAGCGACGCATCACGGGGCGCCTCGCTCCCCCACGCCGTGAACTTGATTCCCGCAGCTTCGAATTCGTGGGTGACCCGTGCCAGACACGCTTCGACCACGGACGGCGCGGCCAGGTCGGCCACGTCGAGTATCGCCCCAGATCCGTTGTTGGCGGCCATCGCTGTCCGCACCACATCGTTGTCCAGACGCACGACCACTCGCATCTCTGGATTGGCTTTCCTTGCCAGCAAAGCAATTTCGATATTTGTTGCATCATCATCTCCGGCGCAGACGATCGCAAGCGCGTGGGCGACTCCAGCCTCAGCCAGCCCGGTGCCGACGAGCTTCACCACGGCGACGCCGGCGTTGGTCAGTTCGGCCACGATCGTTGTCGCCAGCGCATCATCACCACTGACGATGACATGCCGGTCCAGTGGGACATCGAAGTCGACGAAGTCAACGTGACGGTTGTATCGCCACGACTTGAGAATGTTCACCTGAGCACCCGATTCTGTCGATGGGTGGCCCGCGCGAGCGCACACGCACGATGTTCGGCAGCTGGCGGGGCAGGTGCGCACGACCGTACGGGGCCCTAACGGACCAATCCGGATGGCGGGGATGGACTATCGCACGGACTCATCCGGCCCCCACCTCCTTGCCGCCGGGACACACGCGGGTGTCGTTACACGTGCACGGGTGCTGGTCGGTTTCGGCTTGAGTCGATGCCGCACACCCCTCTCGTCAGAGCTTTGGCACTGCACGGCGTATCCGATGTCCGGAAGCCACTTTGGCTCAACCCTTGTGCCGGGAAGAGCTGTCCTGACCCGGGGCGTCTTTCGACGTTCGGGGTCAGTGGCCTGTGTCCGTGCAGACGCCTCACCTAGCGAGGTGCTTGCAAGCCCTAATGATGCTGAGCAAAACCGCCCACGTCAATCCGAGCGCGGCTCAGTGCCAGCGCAGCAATACCAATTCGGAGCCGAAGCCGGGACCCACCGCGAGCATCAGCCCGGGGCTGCCGCCGGGCGGCGGTTTGGCGATGGTGTCCCGCAGGATGTGCAGCACCGACGCCGACGACAGGTTGGCGACCTCCCCGAGCGAGCGCCAGGTCAGTTCCTGCGCCTCCGGCGACAGTTCGAGGCTGGTGGCGATCGTGTTGATGACCTTGGGGCCGCCGGGGTGCGTGATCCAGGCGCCGATGTCGTCCTTGGTCAGCCGGTGCGCGGCGAGGAAGCTGTTCACGTCGTCGGCCAGGTAGCGGTCGATCACCTTCGGCAGTTCCGGCGACATCGCCAGTTGCATGCCGTCCGAGCCGACGTTCCAGCCCATGATGTGCAGCGAGTCTGGGTACTGCCGGCTGCGCGAGTCCAGGATGTCGGGCCCGGCGGAATTCAGCTGCTCGGCGCGACGGTCGCCGACGGCGACGACTGCCGCGGCGCCGTCGCCGAACATCGCGGTACCGACCAGTCCCGACACCGTCGGCCTGACCGTCGGGAAGGTGAGCGAGCACAGCTCGACCGACACCAGGGCGGCGACGCCGTCCGGCGCACCCCGCAGGTAATCGTGCAGCCGGCCCACGCCCCCGGCCCCTGCCGCGCAGCCGAGCCCGAACATCGGGATCCGGCGCACGTCCGGGCGCAGGCCGAGGAGGCCCACCAGCCGGGCGTCGAGGGACGGCACCGCGATGCCGGTGACGGTGGTGGTGGCGATCATGTCGATGTCGTGCGGTTGCAGCCCCGCCTCGTCGAGTGCGCCCAGCAGCGCGTCGCAGCCAAGCTCCAGGGCCTTGTCGATGAAGATTTCGTTCGTCGCGCTGAAGTCGGTGAGTTCGTGGTAGCGCTCGAGGGGTAGCACGAGGTGGCGGCTGTTGACCTTGGCAGCGGCGTGCAGCCGCCGGACGACGTCTTCGTGTTTCTTCAGCGTCGGCAACTCGACGAGCTGATCGGTGATTTCGCGTTGGCTATACCGATGTGGCGGCAAGGCGCCGAAAACACCCGCGATGACGCTCATGCTTTACCTTCTTGATTGCCAACCAGCAGAAACGCTCCCCTTGAACACGAAAGTTTATGCGGTACGGTTCGGTCTCGCAAAAATTCAACGTATTCAACATATGTCGTATTAGATGGTTTCCGCGTACGCGTAATCACGTCCCCGAACAGGGAATTCATCTTTCGGTGTCGTCCTCATCCGCCGAGCTGAGCGCCATCGCGATCAACGCATCGGGGCTCAACGCGTCGATGTCGCCGACGCCGGCATTTGCATCGGAGGCGGGCGTTTCCGGCATCCCGGCAAGCAATAGAAGTTTTTCGAGCAATCCCGTTCTGCGAAGCTCACGCAACGGAATTTTCCGCAGTGCCGACCAAATCTTTTCCTCGTCGGATTCCGCGGGCTCGTCATGGAGTAGTTGGCGGTGAAGATGATCGGCCAGCGCGACCGGCGTCGGGTAGTCGAAGATCAGCGTTCGCGACAATGCCAGGCCGGTATGGCTGGTGAGACGGTTGCGCAATTCGACCCCGATCATCGAGTCGAAGCCGAGGTCACCGAAGGCGCGGTCGGGGTCGATTGCGTGGGCAGCCGGATGGCCCGACACCGCCGCCGCGTGCTCGCAGACCAGCTCGACCAGGACCCGGCGCTGGTCGTCGGGGGCCAGTCCGAGCAGCCGGTGCGCCAGGTCGGGCGTTCGAGAAGCCGTCGCGGGCGGAGCTCCCGTCGCGCCGGAGCCTTCAGCGCCCAGCCAAAACCTTTGCCGCGCAAAGCCATACGTGGGCAGCTCGACGCGTCGCGCGTCCAGCCCGGCGAACACACCCGCCCAGTTCACGTCGAGCCCGCGGGTGAACAATTGACCGGCGGCACCCAGCAGCGATACCATCTCGGGCCGATCCTTGGCCATGCTGGGCACCGAGACCGCCCGCTCGGTGCTCAGCGATTGGTCCACCGCCGCCGTCAAGGCCGTGCCCGGCCCCAGTTCCACGAAGACGCCGGCCCCGGCCGCCTCGGCGGCGCGCACGCCCTCGAGGAATCGCACCGGCCGGCCGACATGCTCCGCCCAGTACCGAGGCGACCCGTAACCGGGGCCGGCCAGCTGGCCGGTCACATTGGACACCAACTCGATTCGTGGCTCCCCCACCTCGATTCCGGCCACCGCCGCGGAGAATTCCGCCACCATCGGCTGCATCAACGGCGAGTGAAACGCGTGCGACACCGCGAGCCGGTGCACGCGCCGGCCTTCGTGGGCCAGCCGGTCCGCCAGCGCGTCCACCGGCGCCTGGGCACCCGAAAGCACCACCGCGGCGGGGCCGTTGACCGCCGCGATGCTCACCCCATCGTTCAGCAGCCCGGCCACCTCGGCCTCCGCGGCGCCGACAGCCACCATCGCCCCGCCGGCCGGCAGCCCGGCCATCAACCGTCCCCGCGCCGCCACCATGAGCGCCGCGTCCGCGAGCGTCAGCACCCCGGCCACGCATGCCGCGGTGATCTCGCCCACCGAGTGCCCCATCACCACATCCGGTGTCACACCGAAGGACTGCCACAGCGCCGTCAGCGCGATGCCGACGACGAACAGCGCGGGCTGAGCAAACTCGGTGTTGCGCAACAACTCCGGGTCGGTCCCCCACATCACGTCCAGCAGCGGCGCCCGCAGATGAGCGTCGACGGCGGCGGCGGCCTCGTCGAAGGCGCGGGCGAACACGTCGAACCGGTCATACAGTTGCCGCCCCATCCCCAACCACTGCGACCCCTGACCCGGGAACACGAATGCCGTCCGGTCCGACGACCCCACAGGCCTGGCCCGGCCCACCGCCACGCCCGGCCGGGACTCGCCGGCTGCGAGGGCCGCCAAACCCGTTGCCAGCGCGGCACGATCGCCGCCCACCACCACCGCGCGATGCTCGAAAACCGTTCGGGTGCCGGCCAACGACCAGGCGACGTCGAGGGGGCTCAGATCGGACCGGTCGACCAGATAGGCCGACAACCGCCGAGCCTGGTTGGTTAACGCCCGTTCGGAGCGGGCCGACAGCACCCAGGGCAGGATCACGTCGGCGGGCCGCGTCCCCGGCCGGGCCGGGGGCTGCTCGAACTGCTCGACGATGAGGTGCGCGTTGGTGCCGCCCATGCCGAACGATGACACCCCGACCCGGCGCGGGCGGTCCACCGGGGGCCACGGTGTCAGCGCGGAGTTGACCTGCAGCCCACGGTGATTGAGGTCGGCCTGAGGCTCTGCGTAGTTGAGGTTGGGCGGGATCGCGCCGTGTTCGATCGCCAGTACGGCCTTGAGCAGGCCCGCGATTCCCGCGGCGGCGCCGGCGTGGCCGATGTTGGTCTTGACCGATCCCACCCGCACCGGATCGTGGGCGCGCTCGGCGAAAACCTCCCCCAGCGCCTGCGCCTCGATCGCGTCACCGATCTTGGTCCCCGTGCCGTGCGCCTCGACGTAGTCGATGTCGCCGCTTTGCAGGCCGGCATCGGCGAGTGCGCGCCGGATCACGTCCGCTTCGCCGCGCGCCGACGGCACGGTCTGGGCGGTCGCGCCGCGCCCGGCGTTGCCGACGGCGCCGCCGCGGATCACCGCGTGGATGCGGTCACCGTCGTCCAGCGCCGACGGCAAGGGCTTCAGCAGCACCAGTCCACCGCCTTCACCCCGCACGTAGCCGTCGGCGCGCCGATCGAACGCATATGTGTGACCCGTCACCGACACCGCGCCGAATTCGCGTTCCAGCATCCCGATTTCGTCGGCCAGATTGAGGTGGACCCCACCCGCGATGGCCAGCGCCGATCGGCCGGTGGCCACGCTTTCGCAGCCGAGGTGCACCGCGACCAGAGAAGACGACTGGCCCGAATCGACGGTCATGCTGGGCCCGTGCAGCCCGAAGGCGTACGAGATGCGGTTGGCGATCATGGCCCGGCTGATTCCGGTGAAGGTGTGGTGGTCCAGGTTGTCGGCGAGGTCGCGCAGCGTCAGTGCGGCGTAGTCGTCCGTCATCGCCCCCATGAATACCGAAACCGGTTCTCCCCGAAGCATTTCCGGTATCAGGAAGGCGTCTTCGAGCAACTCCCAGGTCAGTTCCAGCGCCAGGCGTTGCCGCGGATCCATCGCGCAGGCCTCTCGCGGCGACAGGTTGAAGAAGTCGGCGTCGAATTCGCCCGCGTCCCCGGCGAACCGGGTGGCCTCGCGCCCGTCGCGGATCAGCCGCCAGAACGCGCCGGGGCCGTCCGCGGCCGGGAACCTGCATGCCAGCCCGATGATCGCTACGTCTGTCGAGGCCAAGGTCAGGGGCCGACTTCGTCGTCGAGGATCGCGAACAGTTGGCTGTCGGTGGCGGTGGAGATGTCGTCGTCGAACGCGTCCTCGGGGTGGTCCAGCAGCGGGGCCGGTGCCGGGCCGGTCGCCGTTGCCAAGAGGCCTTCCAGCCGGCTGATCAGCTGCGCCTTATCGCCTGGGCTCAGATCGGGCTGGTTGAGCAGCGCCTGCAGCTCCCGGGCGATGTCATCGAGGCGGGCCATGCGATCGGGCGGCGTGGCGGCCGCAGCCGTCGCGGCGGGGGCGCTGCCGGCCAGCTGGGCGCCCAGGTGTTCGGCGAGCGCGCCGGGCGTGGGCTGGTCGAAGATCAACGTCGGCGAAAGGGTAAGCCCGGTCGCGATTTTCAGCCGGTTGCGCAGTTCGACGGCGGTCAGCGAATCGAAGCCGAGGTCCTGGAATGCGTCGTCGGCGTTGACGTCCGCGGTGCTGTGGCCCAGGACCGTGGCCGCGTTGCCGCAGACCAATTCCACCAGTTCGCTGTGCCGCTGCTCTGCGGTCATGCCCTCCAGCCGCGCCCGCAGGCCCGTCAACGACACCATGTCGGTGTGCTCCAGGACCCGGCGGGCCGGGCGGGCGGCCAACTGGCTCAGCACCGGCGGCAGCGTGTCGCTGTGCTGCGCCAGGGCCGCCCGGTCCAGCCGGGTGCCCACCACCATCGGGTGCTCGGTGAGCGATGCGGCGTCCAACAGCTCCAGCGCCTGCCGGGTGGACAACGCGCTCAGCCCAGCCCGGCTCATCCTGGCCTTGTCTCGCTCGCCGAGGTGCTGGGTCATGGTCGAGGCCTCTTCCCACATCCCCCAGGCCACCGAGAGTCCCGGCAACCCGTGCGCGCGGCGGTGCGCCGCCAGCGCGTCGAGGAAGCTGTTGGCCGCCGCGTAGTTCCCCTGGCCCGGCGCACCCACGATGCCCGCCATCGATGAAAACGCCACGAACGCGGACAGATTCGCATCCTTGGTCAGTTCGTGCAGATGCCAGGCCCCGTCGACCTTGGCCCGCAACACCGTGTCGATGCGCGCGGGCGTCAGTGACGCGATGACCGCATCGTCGAGCACGCCCGCCGCGTGGAACACCGAGCGCAGCGGATACTGTGCGGGCAGCTGCGCCAGCAATGCCGCGACGGCATCCCGGTCGCCGACATCGCAGGCCGCCACGGACACCGATGCACCCTTTTCCTGCAATTCGGCGGCCAGCTCGCCCATGCCATCGGCGCGTTCACCGCTGCGACTGACCAGCAGCACGTGGGGCACCCGGTGCCGCTCGACGAGATGCCGCGCCACCGCCGAGCCCGCCATGCCGGTGCCGCCGGTGATCAGCGCGGTGCCGCCCGCCAGCCCGGCGGGCCCGTCCGGCATGGTCAGCACCACCTTGCCGATGTGACGGGCCTGGCTGACGAACCGGTAGGCGTCGGCGGCGCTGCGCGCGTCGAAAGCCTTGACGGGCAACGGCGTCAGGTCCCCGGCGGCGAACAGCTCCATCAATTCCGCCAGCATCTCGGCGATGCGGTCGGGGCCCGCCTCCATCAGATCGAACGCGCGGTAGGTCACCCCGGGATGGGCCGCGGCGACGGCATCCGGGTCGCGCAGATCCGTCTTGCCCATCTCGATGAAGCGGCCGCCGGGCTCCAGCAGCCGCAGCGATGCGTCGTTGAACTCCCCCGCCAGGGAGTTGAGCACCACGTCCATGCCCCCGGCGAACTTCCGCTCGAAATCCAGAGTGCGGGAATCCGCGATGTGCGCATCGTCGAATCCCATGGCGCGCAGGGTTTCCCACTTGCCTCGGCTGGCGGTCGCGAACACCTCGGCGCCCCAGTGCCGGGCCAGCTGTACGGCGGCCATGCCCACCCCGCCGGTGGCGGCATGCACCAGCACCCGCTGCCCGGCGCGCAGGCCGGCCAGCACCGACAGCCCGTAATACGCCGTCAAAAACACCACCGGCACGGCCGCGGCCTGCGTCATCGACCAGCCGCGCGGCGCCCGGGTCACCAGCCGCCGGTCGACGGCGGCCTCAGAGCCGGCGAGCCCGAAGATCCCCATGACCGCGTCCCCGACGGCCAGACCCGTCACGCCGGCGCCGAGTTCGGTGACGATCCCCGCGCCTTCGGCGCCGAGTTGCGCGGCGCCCGGGTACATGGCCAGCGCCACCAGCACATCGCGGAAGTTCACCCCGGCGGCCGCGACGCTCACCCGCACCTGACCGGCCTCCAGTGCCGCCGGCGGGTACTCCTGCACCGCCAGGTCCTCGAGCGTCCCGGCATCGCCGGCGGCCAGCCGCCACACCGACGGCGGCTCCGGCAACCGCAGCAGGGGGCGCACGTCGGCCGGCTTCAGCCGCGCGCTGTAGGCCACACCGCCGCGCACCACCAATTGCGGCTCGCCACAACCGATCACCGTTGCGACGTCGAGGGTCCCGTCGGTATCGACCAGCACCACGCGGCCGGGGTGCTCGGCCTGCGCCGAGCGCGTCAAACCCCACACCGCGGCGCCGGCCAGGTCGGCGACGTCCTCTCCCGCCAGCCCCACCGCCCCACGGGTCAGCACCACCAGGACCCCGGCCGCCTCGCCCGTCAGCCAGGATTGCAGCACACCCAGGGCCTCATGCGTCGCCTCATAGGCCGAGGTGACCGCCCCCGAGGCGGCGCGCGGCGACTCCCAGACGGTGACGTCCGCACCAATATCGTTGGCGGGCAGCGAAACCGGTGACCACACCACATCGAGCAGCTCCCCGCTACCGGAGCGGGCGGCCACGGCCGCGGTCAGCTGATCGGCCGACACGGCCCGCGTCACCAGCTCGCGCACCGACAGCACCGGCAACCCCGAGGAGTCGGCCAGCTCGACCGAGACGGCCCCGGCGCCGACCGGCGCCAGCCTGACCCGGACCCGGGACGCGCCGGCCGCGTTCAGGCCCACTCCCTGCCACGAGAACGGCAAGACGGTCTCGCTCCGCTCGTCGGCCACGCCGAGCGCATGCAGCGCCGCATCGAGAACCACCGGATGGATGCCGAAGCCGCCCGTCGATACCCCGGCCTGTTGCGGAAGCTCCACCTCAGCGAAAGTCTCGGTCCCCCTTCGCCATACGGCCCGCAGCCCCCGAAAGGCCGGCCCGTATCCGTAGCCGCGGCCCGCCAGGCCCTCGTACGCGCCGGCCACGTCCACCGCGTCCGCGCCCAGCGGCGGCCACACCGACAGGTCGGCGGCCGGTGCGGGCGCATGGTCGCTCAACACGCCCTCGGCGTGCGATATCCAATCCGATTGGGCGGCACGCGAATACACTTCGATGGCGCGTGTGCCCGCTTCGCCGGCCGGGGCCACCACGACCTGAAGGTGCACCACCCCGGCCGCCGGCACCACCAGCGGCGCCGACAGCGTCAGCTCCTCGATCGTCGAGCAGCCCACCTCGTCACCGGCCCGCAACGCCAACTCGACGAAGCCGGCTCCCGGAAACAGCACCGTGCCGGCCACCGCGTGGTCGGCCAGCCATGGTTGGGCGGCAATCGAAAGCCGGCCCGTCAACACCACACCGCCGGAATCCGGCCGGTCCACCACCGCGCCCAGCAGCGCGTGCTCGGCCTCGGCCAGTCCCAGGCTGGCGATGTTGGCCGAACCCACCGACTCACTGGACAGCCAAAACCGGCGCCGCACAAAGGCATACGTGGGCAGCTCGACACGCCGCGCGGTGGGGTCGGTGAACGCCGCGGCCCACCGCACGTCGGCGCCGGACGTGAACAGCTGCCCCGCCGCCCGCAGCAGCGAGTCCACTTCGGAACGGTCCTTGGCCATGGTCACCACCGAGGTCGCCCGGTCGGTGGTCAGGGATTGCTCGACCGCGGACGTCAACGCCGCGCCCGGGCCGACCTCCAGGAACACCCCGGCACCCAACGATTCGGCCAGCTGCACACCGTCGACGAAGCGCACCGGCTTGCGCACATGGTCGACCCAGTATGCGACGGACCCGTAGTCGGGGCCGGCCAGTCGCCCGGTCAGGTTGGACACCAAGGCGATCCGCGGCTGACCCGCCGACACGTCGGCGGCCACCGCCGCGAACTCCCCCATCATCGGCTCCATCAACGGCGAGTGGAACGCGTGCGAGACGGCCAGCCGGTGCACCCTTGCGCCGCCGGCGGCCAGCCGGTGCGCGACCGCCCCCACCGCGTCCTGCTCACCGGAGAGCACCACCGATTGGGGGCCGTTGACCGCCGCGATGCTCACGGCGCCGTTCAGCACTCCGGCCACCTCGGCTTCGGTTGCGCTCACCGCGACCATCACCCCGCCGGCGGGCAGCGCGGCCATCAGCCGGCCGCGCGCCGCCACCAGCCGCGCCGCATCGGGCAGTGACACCGCCCCGGCCACGCACGCGGCGGCGATCTCGCCCACCGAATGCCCGATCACCACATCCGGTGTCACACCGAAGGATTGCCACAACGCGGCCAACGCGATCTCTATGACGAACAATGCCGGCTGGGCGAACTCGGTGCTCTGCAACAGCTCCGGGTCGGAGCCCCACATCACCTCGCGCAGCGGCAGTCGCGCGTGGGCGTCCACCGCGGCCACCGCCTCGTCGAAGGCCTGCGCGAACACCGGGAAACGGTGATACAGCTCGGCACCCATCCCGAGGGACTGCGAGCCCTGGCCGGGAAAGACGAACACGCGCTTGCCCGCCGACCTGGTGCGGCCGACCAGCACGCCGGGGTCGGGCCGCCCGGACGCCAGCCCCGCCAACCCCGCCGTCAGGGTCTCGCGGCCGGCACCCACCAGCACCGCGCGGTGCTCGAAGGCGGCCCGGGTGGTCGCCAGCGACCAGCCGACGTCCACCGCCCGCACATCAGCGTCGGCGCCCAGCCGATCCAGCAGCCGTTGGGCCTGGCCGGCCAACGCCTCGGGCGAGCGGGCCGAGATCACCCACGGGATCACCGGATTCGACGGCGCCGCAACCGGTTCGGCGTCGTCGTCGAGTTGCGCGGGGGCCTGCTCGACGATCACGTGCGCGTTGGTGCCGCTGATCCCGAACGACGAGACGCCCGCCCGCCGGATGCCGCCGTGATCCGGCCACGGCTGCGGCTCGGTCAGCAGCGACACCGCGCCGGCCGACCAATCCACGTGCGGCGACGGGACATCCACGTGCAGCGTTTTGGGCATCACCCCGTGCCGGATCGCCTGCACCATCTTGATGACCCCGGCCACCCCGGCCGCGGCCGAGGTGTGCCCGATGTTGGATTTGATCGACCCCAGCCACAGCGGCCGGTCCGCGGGACGCTCCTGCCCATAGGTGGCCAGCAGCGCCTGGGCCTCGATGGGGTCGCCGAGCACCGTCCCGGTCCCGTGGCCCTCGACCACGTCCACGTCCGCGGCCGTCAGCCCGGCATTGGCCAGCGCCGCCCGGATCACCCGTTGCTGCGACGGCCCGTTGGGCGCGGTCAACCCGTTCGACGCGCCGTCCTGATTGACCGCCGTGCCGCGCAGCACCGCCAGGACGGGATGTCCCAGCCGCCGCGCATCGCCCAGCCGCTCCAGCACCAGAACGCCCGCGCCCTCCGACCACGAAGTCCCGTCCGCGGCACCGGCATACACCTTGCAGCGACCATCGGGGGCCAGGGCGCGCTGACGGCTGAACTCGACGAAGGCCGCGGGGGTGGCCATCACGGTCACCCCTCCGGCCAGCGCCAGGTCGCATTCGCCGGACCGCAGCGACTGCGCGGCCAGATGCATGGAGACCAGCGACGACGAACACGCGGTATCCACCGACACCGCCGGGCCTTCCAGGCCCAACACGTACGACACCCGGCCCGAGGTCACGCTCAGCGTCGAACCGGTGAGCCCGTAGCCCTCCAGCTCGCCCTTCACCTCGCCGCCATAGCCGGCGTGGATCACCCCGGCGAACACGCCGGTGGCCGAGCCGCGCAGCGCCAAGGGGTCGATGCCGGCCCGCTCCAACGCTTCCCAGCAGATCTCCAGCATCATCCGCTGCTGGGGATCCATGGCCAGCGCCTCGCTGGGCCCGATACCGAAGAATCCGGCGTCGAAGTCACCCGCGTCCTGCAGAAAGCTGCCCTGCCGGGTGTACATCTTTCCCTTGGCGTCGGGGTCGGGGTTGTACAACCCCTCGACGTCCCAGCCGCGGTCGGCCGGGAAGTCCGACACCGTATCGCGGCCCTCGATGACGAGTTGCCACAAGTCTTCTGGCGATTCGACGCCGCCGGCGTAGCGACAGGCCATGCCCACCACCGCGACCGGCTCGGAGAGTTGACCCTCCAGTTCCGCGACACGCCGCCGCGTCCGCCTGAGGTCCGCCGTGAGGCGTTTCAGGTAGTCGACGTGTTGCGAGGTGCCCGGCATCGTCGCTCCTTGCGGGGTGTCAGCGGCCGAGTTCTTCATCGAGGATCGCAAAGAGTTGGCTTTCGGTGGCGGCGTCGAGGTCGTCGTCGAGGTGTTCGGTGTCGGAAAGATCACCGGGCGGCAGCGCGGCGAGCAGGTTGTGAATGCGGGCCCGCAGCACCGCTTTGTCGTCGGCATTCCAGGTGGGCGCGCCGAGCAGCGCCTGCAGTTCGCGGGTGATGTCGTTGAAGCGGCCCATCAGGTTCGGCTGATCGTCGGCACCGGCGGTGCCGGCCAGTTGGGTGTCGAGGTGCGCGGCCAGCACGGTGGGTGTCGGATAGTCGAATATCAGCGTCGGCGAAAGGGTAAGGCCCGTAGCGTTTTTGAGCCGATTACGTAGTTCGACGGCAGTCAGCGAATCGAACCCGAGCTCCTGGAAGGCGCGGCCGGCGTCGATGTCGGCCGGATTGGGCACGCCCAGCACCATCGCCGCGTTGCCGCACACCAGGTCGACCAGCTCGCGCTGTCGCGCCTCGGGAGTCAGCCCGTGCAGGCGCGCCGAAAGCCCCGTCGTCGACGCGGCGACATCCGTGTCGTCGATGACGCGCCGGGTCGGACCGGCCACGAGCTCGCGCAGCAGTCCGGGCAGCGCGGCGATGTTGTCGGACAGGGCGGCCCGGTCCACGCGCGCGGCCACCAGCACCGGGGCGTCGACCAGCATCGCGGCGTCGAACGCCGCCAGCGCCGCAGCGGTGGACAGCGGCGCCAGCCCGATCCTGCTCATCCGGGCCTTGTCGCGATCCCCGAGGTGCGCCGTCATCGCGGAGGCCTGCTCCCACAGCCCCCAGGCCAGCGACAGGCCGGCAAGCCCGTGGGCCCGCCGATACGCGGCCAGCCCGTCGAGGAAACTGTTGGCCGCCGCGTAGTTGGCCTGACCGGGGGTTCCCACGATCCCCGCCATCGACGAAAACACCACGAACGCCGACAGATCCAGGTGCCGGGTGAGCTCGTGCAGGTTCCAGGCCCCGTCGACCTTGGCGCGCAGGACCGCATCCACCCGATCCGGGGTCAGCGACGAGATCAGCCCGTCGTCGAGAATGCCCGCGGCGTGCACGATTCCGCGCAGCGGATACTCCGCCGGTATCGAGGCCAGCATCGCCGACGCCGCCTCGGCATCGGCCACATCGCAGGCCACCACCGACACCCGCGCGCCGGCCCCTTCCAGCCCGGCCACCAGCTCGGCGACCCCGGCCGCCCGGGCGCCGCTCCGGCTGACCAGCACCACGTGCGCCACCCGATAACGGTCGACGAGATGGCGGGCCAGCGCCGAACCGGCCATCCCGGTGCCACCGGTGATCACCACGCTGGCGCCCGCCAGCCCGCCGCCGCAGCCGCTGAGCACCGCGCCGGGTCCCGACCCGACGGTGAGCGCGACCTTGCCGATGTGACGCGCCTGGCTGACGTACCGATAGGCCGCCGAGGCGCAGCGGACGTCAAAAGTCTTCAGCGGCAACGGCTTCACAACGCCGTCGGCCAACAGTCCCACGATCTCGGCCAGCATGGCCGCGGTGCGGTCGGGGCCGGCCTCCATCAGGTCGAACGCCCGATACACCGCACCCCGATAGTGGTCGGCGACGACGAGCGGATCGCGCACATCGGTCTTGCCCATCTCGATGAATCGCCCGCCGGGGGCCAGCAGCCGCAACGACGCGTCGGTGAACTCGCCGGCCAGCGAGTTGAGCACGACGTCGAACCCGGCACCGTTCGTGGCAGCCGCGAATTTCGCCTCGAACTCCGTGGTGCGCGAATCACCGATGTGGTCGTCGTCGAATCCCATCGCGCGCAAGGTGTCCCACTTGCCCCGGCTGGCGGTGACGAACACCTCGGCGCCCCAGTGCCGGGCCAGCTGCACCCCGGCCATGCCCACCCCGCCGGTGGCGGTGTGCACCAGGACCCGCTCGCCGGCGCGCAGCCCGCCCAGCACCGAGAGCCCGTACAGCGCCGTCAGGAACACCACCGGAACGCCCGCGGCGGCCACCAGCGACAAGCCCGCCGGCACCGGTGTCACCACGCGCTGATCCACCACGGCCTCGGAACCGACGACCCCGAGCAACCCCATCACCTCGTCGCCCACGACCAGGCCGGTCACGCCGGGTCCCACCTCGACGACCACGCCGGAGCCCTCGGCACCGAGCCGGCCGCCGCCGGGATACATCCCCAGGGCCACCAGCACATCGCGGAAGTTGACCCCGACCGCGGCCACCGCGACGCGCACCTGCCCGCCGGTCAATTCGGTTGGCGGGCAGGGGCTCACGACCAGGTCCTCGAGCGTGCCCTCGCCACCGGCATCCAACCGCCAGCCGCCGGGGGGCAGCGCGACGGCGGAGTCCACGCGCGCCGGCCGCAGCCGTGCGGCGTACGCCACGCCCTGGCGCACCACCACCTGCGGCTCGCCGCAGTCGATCACCGCACCGGCGTCGATGGAGCCGTCGGAGTCGATCAGCACGAAACGCCCCGGATGCTCGGCCTGCGCCGAGCGCACCAGGCCCCATACCGCGGCGCCGGCCAGGTCCGAAACCTCTTCGCCGGCAAGGGCGACGGCGCCGCGGGTCTGCACGGCCAGCACCCCGGCGCTTTCGTCGCGCAGCCACGATTGCAGCGTCGCCAAAATCTCGACCGCCGCGGCGTGCACCGCCTTCACCAGGTCGCCGCCATGATCGCCCAGCTCCCACAGCGTGGCCTCGGCGCCGCCTTCGCCCAGTGCGACCGGCGACCAAGTCACGTCGAGCAATCCCTCGGAGCGCTGCGCCGGAGCCGCCGTCAACTGCGCGGCCGAGACCGGGCGCAGGGCCAACGATCGTACCGAGAGCACCGGAAGTCCCGCCCCGTCAGCCAGTTCCACCGACACCGACCCGGCGCCGGCCGGCGCGATCCGGACCCGCGCCCGCGACGCGCCCGAGGCGTGCAGCGACACGCCCTGCCACGAGAACGGCAGCACGGTCTGGTCCTGCTCGGCGGCGACGCCGATCGCGTGCAGCGCCGCATCCAAGAGCACGGGATGCACTCCGAAGCCGCCGTCCTGGATTCCCGCGTCCTCGGGCACGACGACCTCGGCGAAGAGCTCGTCCCCGCGCTGCCACATGGCCCGCAGCCCCCGGAAGGCGCGGCCGTAGCCGTAGCCCCGCTGCGCCAGCCGGGCATAGGCGCCGGTGACGTCCACCGCGCTCGCCCCGGCGGGCGGCCAGACCGAGAGGTCCGCGGCCGGCGTCACCGCGCCCGGCCGCAACAGACCCTCGGCGTGCAGCACCCACTCCGAATCTGGTTCGGCGCCGGCCGAATACACCGACAACCGGCGCAACCCCGACTCGTCGGGCGCGCCGACCACCAGCTGCACCTGCACGCCCCCGGCCGGGGGCAGCAGCAACGGGGCCGACAAGGTCAGCTCGTCGAGCACCGCAGCGCCGACCTCGTCGCCGGCGCGGATGGCCAACTCGACGAACCCGGCACCGGGGAACAGCACCGTCTCGCCCACCGCATGATCGGCCAGCCACGGATGGGCCGCGGTCGACAGCCGGCCCGTCAGCACCACGCCGCCGGAATCGGGCCGTGGTACCACCGCGCCGAGCAACCCGTGCTCGGCGGCCGCCAGGCCCAGCGTGGCGACGTCTTGCGAACCCGTCGACCCGCCCGGAAGCCAAAAGTGTTGCCGGACAAACCCGTACGTCGGCAGGTCGACGGCCCGGCCACCGAGGCCGGCCATCGCGGCGCGCCAGTCGACGGCAACGCCCGCCACGTGGGCCTGGGCGGCCGAGAGCCAGAAGCGGTCCAGGCCGCCGTCCTCGCGGCCCAGCGACGGGATAACGCACGCCCGCTCGCTGTCGGGCATCGTTTCTTCGATGGCGGCCATCAGCACGGGATGCGGGCTGGACTCGATGAACGCCTGATAGCCAGCGTCGCACGCGCTGCGCACCGCCCGCTCGAATTGCACGGTTTGCCGGATGCTTTGGAACCAATAGTCGGCGTCCAGCCCCGCGGTGTCCATCAGCTCACCGGTGACCGTGGAGAAGAACGCGACCGCCGACGACCGGGGCGCGAGTCCGCGCAGCGCGTCGGCGAGGGACTCGCGGATCGCGTCCACCTGTGCCGAATGCGATGCGTAGTCGACGTCGATGCGGCGGGCGCGGATGTTGTCGGCTTCGCACCGTTGCATCAGTTCGTCCAGCGCATCCACCTCACCGGAGACCACCACCGCCGCAACACCGTTGACGGTGGCGATGTTCAGCCGCTCACCCCAGCCGGCGATCAACCGCTCGGCGCGCGCCAGACCGCACGCCAACGAGACCATGCCGCCCCGGCCCGACAACTGCACCAGCAGCCGGCTGCGCAGCGCGACCACCCGTGCGGCGTCTTTTAGCGAAAGCGCCCCCGCCACATAGGCCGCCGCGATCTCACCCTGCGAATGACCGATCACCGCATCGGGCAGCACACCCACCGAGCGCCACAGTTCGGCCAGCGACACCATCACCGCCCACAGCGTCGGCTGCACCACGTCCACCCGGTCCAGCCCGGGCGCGCCCGGGACACCGCGGATCACGTCGATCAGCGACCAGTCGACGTATTCGGCGAGCGCGTCAGCGCAGCGCTGCAGGTGCTCAGCGAAAACCCGTGAGCCGTCCAGCAATTGGGCGCCCATGCCGACCCATTGCGAACCCTGGCCGGGGAACACGAACACCGTCTTGCCCACCGGCTGCGCGCGGCCGACCACCAGTCCCGCGCCCTGCTCGCCGGCCGCCAGCGCCGTCAGCCCACGCAGCAGCTGCGCGCCGTCGGCGCCCACGATCACCGCCCGATGCTCGAAGCGCGACCGCGTCGCGACCAGCGACCAGCCCACGTCCAGCACCCGCACCCCGGGATCGGCCTTCACGCGCGCCAGCAGCCGCGCCGCCTGGTTCGCCAGCGCCTCACTCGAGCGGGCCGACAGCACCCACGGCACCACCACGTCGTCGCCCGGGCGGGCGGCGGTTTCGGGCTCCGGGACGTATTGCTCCACGATCACGTGCGCGTTGGTGCCGCTGATGCCGAAGGACGACACTCCCGCGCGGCGCGGCCGGCCCACCGCCGGCCAGGGCCGCTGCTCGGTCAGCAGCGACACCGCGCCTGCGGTCCAATCCACGTGCGGCGTCGGCTCATCCACGTGCAACGTCTTGGGCATCACCCCGTGGCGGATCGCCTGCACCATCTTGATCACGCCGCCGGCGCCGGCGGCGGCCGAGGTGTGACCCATGTTCGATTTGATCGAACCCAGCCACAGCGGCTGATCGGCCGGCCGATCCTGCCCGTAGGTCGCCAGAACCGCTTGCGCCTCAATGGGATCGCCGAGCGTGGTGCCCGTGCCGTGACCCTCGACCAGATCGACGTCGGCCGTGCCCAGCCGCGCGTTGGCCAGCGCCGCGCGGATCACCCGTTGCTGCGACGGCCCGTTGGGCGTCGCCAGGCCGTTGGAGGCGCCGTCCTGATTGACCGCGGACCCGCGCACCACGGCGAGCACCGGATGCCCGTGCCGGAGGGCATCGGCCAGCCGTTCGGCCACCAGCACCCCGACGCCCTCGGAAAACCCGGTGCCGTCGGCCGCACCCGCGTACGCCTTGCACCGGCCGTCGGCGGCCAGCGCGCGCTGCCGGCTGAACTCGATGAACATCGCCGGTGTGGCCATCACGGTCACGCCGCCGGCCAGCGCCAGATCGCACTCGCCGGACCGCAACGACTGCGTCGCCAGGTGCAGCGCCACCAGCGACGACGAACACGCCGTGTCCACCGAGACGGCCGGCCCCTCGAGCCCCAGCGAATAGGCCACCCGGCCCGAGGCGACGCTGAGCGTCGAACCGCGCAGGCCGTAGCGCTCCAGGTGTCCCGGCACCCGTCCCTGACCCCCGTAGGAGCCGTGGAAGATCCCGGCGAACACACCGGTCGCCGAGCCGCGCAAGGTGACGGGGTCAATCCCGGCCCGCTCCAACGCCTCCCAGGACACCTCGAGCAGCAGCCGCTGTTGCGGGTCCATGGCCAGCGCCTCGCTGGGGGCGATCCCGAAGAACGCGGCGTCGAAATCACCGGCATCCGAGAGGAACCCGCCGCACCGCGCGTACGACTTGCCCACGGCGTCGGGATCCGCATCGAACAGACCGGCCAGGTCCCAGCCGCGGTCGTCGGGAAACTCCGAGACCACATCGCGGCCCTCAACCACCATCTGCCACAAGGCCTCTGGTGAATTCACGCCACCCGGATACCGGCAGGCCATGCCGACCACCGCCACCGGTTCGGTCGCGGCGGCCAGGTACCGGCGGTTCTCTCGCTTGAGCCGCTCGTTGTCCTTCAGCGACTGACGAAGAGCCTTGATCAGCTCTTCGGTGTTGCCGTTCATCGAAGGCGGCCTCTCGTGTCATTCACAGCGATACCTCCGCAAAATTCAAGCCCAAAAAGCCGACGCCTTACGGTAGGAACGGAAGCGCGCGGGCGAGGATCAGTGCCAACGCAACAACACCAATTCGGAACAGAATCCTGGACCCATCGCGAGCATCAGACCGGGGCTTCCACTCGGCGGCGGCTTGGCCATGGTGTCGCGCAGCACGTGCAGCACCGACGCCGACGAGAGGTTGCCGATCTCGCCGAGCGACCGCCAGGTGAGCTCGAGGGCCTCGGGCGGCAGGCTGAGCGCGGAGTTGATGGCCTCGATGACCTTCGGGCCGCCGGGGTGGCTCACGAACGCCCCGATGTCTGCCGTCGTCAGGCCGTGCGCCGCCAAGAAGTTGGTGACGTCCGCTTCGATGTACTGCTCGACGACGGCCGCGACGTCCTTGGACAGCACCAGCTCGAAGCCGGTGGCGCCGACGTCGAAGCCCATGGTGCGCAGCGAATCGGGGTACAGGTGGCTGCGCGAGTCGACGATGGTGGGCCCGCTGGCGACCAGGTGTTCGGCACGCCGCTCGCCGACGGCCACCACCGCCGCGGCCCCGTCGGCGAACAGGGCGCTGCCGACCATGCCGGCCAGCGACGGCTTGTATCCGGGATAGGTCAGCGAGCACAGCTCGACGGAGAGCAGGGCGGCCACCGCGTCCGGTGCGCCGCGCAGGTAGTCGTTCACGCGGGCCATCCCCGCGGCGCCGGCCACGCAGCCTAGGCCGAACATCGGCACCCGTCGCACGTCGTCGCGCAGGCCGAGCTGCGCGGCGATCCGGGCGTCCACGGACGGCACGGTGAGGCCGGTGACGGTGGTGGTGATGAGCACGTCGACGTCCCGTGGCTGCAGTCCGGCCTCGTCGAGCGCGCCGGACAGCGCCTCGCGGCCCAGCTTCACGGCGTGTTCGGTGAAGACCCGGTTCGCCATGCCGAAGTCGGTCAGTGCGGGGTATTGCTCCATCGGCAACACCAGGTGACGGCCGTTGACTTTCGCGCTGGCATGCAGCTGGCGGACGATGTCCTCGTACCCCTCGAACTCCGGGATGCTGACGAAGAAGTCGGTGAGCTCGCGCTGGGAGTATCGGTGCGGCGGTAGCGCACCGAAGACGCCGGCGACGACGCTCATTGTTCTCCCACCCCTTGGTGACGAGGACCCGGACCGAAACGTTCAACCGGATCGCTTTGAGCCCGAAGTCTAGTCTGCCTGCCACGGCCCGTCAGGAAAACCAACCTCATCTCAATGGTCGCCGCGCAGCTGGCTTTTGAGGGCATCGACGCTGGCCAGGACGGTTTCGATCTGCTCGGCGACCCTTGCCGGCGCGGTGCCGCCCCGCGCATCGCGCGACGCCACCGAGCCCTCGATCGTCAAGACCTCCCGCACCTGCGGCGTGAGATCGGGGCTGATGGCGGCCAATTCGTCGTCGGTCAGCTCGTCCAGCCCGACCGCCCGCTGCTCGGCCGCGCGCACCGCGGCGCCGGCGGCCTCGTGCGCGGACCGGAACGGCACCCCCTGGCGGACCAGCCATTCGGCGATGTCGGTGGCCAGGGTGTAGCCGGCCGGGGCCAGGGCGGCCATCCGCTCCACATCGAAAGTCAGGCTGGCCACCAGCCCGGCCATCGCGGGCAGCACCAGCTCCAGCTGGGCCACCGAATCGAACAACGGTTCCTTGTCTTCCTGCAGGTCACGGTTGTAGGCGAGTGGCTGGGCCTTCAGCGTGGCCAGCAGGCCGGTCAGGTTCCCGATCAGCCGGCCGGACTTGCCGCGCGCCAGCTCGGCGATGTCGGGGTTCTTCTTCTGCGGCATGATCGAGCTGCCGGTCGACCACGAGTCGTGCAGGGTGACGTAGCCGAATTCCGTCGAGCTCCACAGGATGACGTCCTCGGCCAGCCGCGACAGGTCGACACCGATCATGGCGAACACGAAGGCGGCCTCCGCCGCGAAATCGCGGGACGCCGTCGCGTCGATGGAATTGTCGGCCGCGGTGGCGAAACCGAGCTCCGCGGCGATCGCGTCGGGGTCCAGGCCCAGCGACGAGCCGGCCAGCGCGCCCGACCCGTACGGGGACACCCCCGCGCGCCGGTCGAAGTCGACGATCCGGTCGACGTCGCGCAGCAGCGGGTGGGCGTGCGCCAGCAGGTGATGGGCCAGCAGCACCGGCTGCGCGGACTGCAGGTGGGTCTTGCCCGGCATGATGGCGCTCGGGTGGGCGGCGGCCTGGGCGGCGAGGGCGCCGACGACGTCCAGCGCCCCGGCGGCGACCCGGCGCACCGCGTCGCGCAGCCACATCCGGAACAGGGTGGCCACCTGGTCGTTGCGCGACCGGCCGGCCCGCAGCCGCCCGCCCAGGTCGGGTCCGACCCGGTCGATCAGCCCGCGTTCCAGCGCCCCGTGCACGTCCTCATCGGTGACAAGCGGCGCGAAGCTGCCGTCGGCGACGTCCTCGGCGAGCTGATCCAGACCGGCCAGCAGGCCGTCGCGTTGCTCGGAGTTCAGCAGCCCGGCCCGGAACAGGATCACGGTGTGGGCCCGCGAGGCGACGATGTCGTAGGGGGCCAGCACCCAGTCGAAGTGGGTGGACTTGCTCAGTGCGGCCAGCGCATCCGACGGGCCGTCGGCGAACCGGCCGCCCCACAAGGACCCCTCGCGAGTGCTCACGCGTCGGCCGGGCCCTTGGCGGTCTGGTCGCGGGCCGACGCGATCTTCGACGACAGCCCGTGCACGTACACGAAACCCTTGGCGGCCGACTGGTCGAAGCTGTCGCCCTCGTCGTAGGTGGCCAGGTTGAAGTCGTACAGGGATTCCGCGCTGCGCCGACCGTTGACCGCAATGTGGCCGCCGTGCAACACCATTCGCACTTCACCCGTCACGTGTTCCTGGGTCTTGACGACGAAGCTTTCCAGCGCGTCCTTGAGCGGCGAGTACCACAGCCCGTCGTACACCAGCTCGGCCCAACGCTGATCGGTGTGCCGCTTGAACCGGCCCAATTCCCGCTCCAGCGTGACGTGTTCGAGCTCGGTGTGCGCGGTGATGAGCACCATGGCGCCGGGCGCCTCGTAGATCTCGCGGCTCTTGATGCCCACCAGCCGGTCCTCGACGACGTCGAGGCGGCCGACGCCCTGGGCGCCGGCGCGGGTGTTGAGTTCCTCGATAGCCTGCAGCACCGACACCCGCTTGCCGTCGATCGTCACCGGCACGCCGCGCTCGAACCCGACGATCACCTCGTCGGGCGTGCTCCAGTTCAGCGTGGGGTCCTCGGTGTAGGCGTACACGTCCTTGGTGGGGGCGTTCCAAAGGTGTTCCAGGAAGCCGGTTTCCACCGCGCGGCCCCACACGTTCTGGTCGATGGAGAACGGCGAGCGCTTGGTCACGTTGATCGGGATGGCGTTCTCTTCGGCGAACGCGATCGCCTTCTCCCGCGTCCACGCGTAGTCGCGGACCGGCGCCAGCACCTCGAGATCGGGTGCCAGCGAACCGAATCCGACCTCGAACCGGACCTGGTCGTTGCCCTTGCCGGTGCAGCCGTGCGCGACGATGCTGCCGCCGTGCTCGCGGGCCGCCGCCACCAGGTGCTTGACGATCAGCGGCCGGCTGATCGCCGACACCAGCGGGTAGCGGTCCATGTAGAGGGCGTTGGACAGGATGGTGGGCAGGCAGTAGCCGTCGGCGAACTCGTCGCGGGCGTCCACGACGACGGCTTCCACCGCGCCGCAGTCCAGGGCCCGCTGGCGAATGACCTCCATGTCTTCGCCGCCCTGGCCGAGGTCGATCGCCACCGCTACGACCTCACGGCCGGTCTCCTTGCCGATCCAGCTGATGGCCACCGAGGTGTCCAGACCGCCGGAATACGCCAGGATGACGCGTTCTGACATGAACCAATCTCCTTAGGTTGAAACGCTTACGTGAGTTTTTCCAGGGTGGTGGCGAGCTCGGCGCCGGTCATCGGCTCGCGAGCGGCCACGAAGACGGTGTCGTCGCCGGCGATGGTGCCGACGACGTACGGTAGCGCCGCGCGGTCGATCGCGCTGGCCAGGTAGTCGGCGGCGCCGGGCGGCGTGCGCAGCACCGCGAGGTTGGCGCTGGCATCCGCCGACACCAGCAATTCGCTCAGCAGCCGGGACAACCGCGCTGTCCCGCCGGACACCCCGCGCACCGGGCTGCCGTCCTCGGGGACCATGTACACGCCGACACCCCCGTCGGCGCCGCGCAGCTTCACCGCGCCCAGCTCCTCCAGGTCCCGCGACAGGGTGGCCTGGGTGACGTCGATGCCCTCGTCGGCCAGCAGTGCGGCCAGTTCGCTCTGGCTGCGCACCTCGGCCGACGACAGGATGGCCACGATGCGGGCCTGCCGGCCGGCCCGGGTGGTTTCGGGGGTGGCCCTGCTGCGGGTCATTGCGCCACTCTCCCCCGCAAGCGGGAGGTGCCCCCACCGCATCGCTTCGCTCTGCATCGTCGCCGGCACGGGGTCATCGGGACCGCTCCAGCAGCCAGGCCAGCAGCGCTTTCTGGGCGTGCAACCGGTTTTCGGCCTCGTCCCACACCACGCTGGCCGGCCCGTCCATCACCTCGTCGGTGATCTCGTCGCCGCGGTGTGCCGGAAGGCAATGCAGCACAATGGCTTCCGGGTCGGCCAGGGACAGCAGCCGCGCGTTGATCTGGTAGGGCCGGAACGGGGTGAGGCGGTCCAGCCCGTCGTCCTCCTGCCCCATCGACGTCCAGGTATCGGTGACCAGCACGTCGGCGCCGCGCGCGGCCGCGTCGGCGTCGGCGGTGACGGTGACCGAGGCGCCGGTGTCCTCGGCGCGCCGCCGGGTCGCGGCCACGAACGCCTCGTCCGGGGCGAAGCCGTCGGGCGCGGCGATGGTGACGTGCAGGCCGGCCGTGACGCCGCCGAGCATCAGCGAGTGGGCCATGTTGTTGGCGCCGTCACCGAGATAGGTCATCCGCAACCCGGTCAGCGAGCCCTTGCGCTCGGCGATGGTCTGCAGATCGGCCAGCACCTGGCAGGGGTGGAACTCGTCGGAGAGCGCGTTGACCACCGGCACCGTCGCGGCCGAGGCCATCGCGTCGAGGCGGTCCTGTCCGAACGTCCGCCAGACGATGGCCTCGACGTAGCGCGACAGCACCCGCGCGGTGTCCTCGAGGGTTTCGTCGCGGCCCAGCTGGGTGCTGCGCGCGTCGACGACGACGGCGTGCCCGCCGAGCTGGGCGATGCCCACCTCGAACGAGAACCGCGTGCGGGTGGAGTTCTTGTCGAAGAGGACCGCGACGCCGCGCGGACCCTCCAGCGGGCGGGCGCGCAGCGGATCCTTTTTCAGCTCGGCGGCCAGCTGCAAAACCTCGGCCTGCTCGGCGGGCGACAGGTCGTCGTCGCGCAGGAAATGCTTAGCCATCTGCGCCACTCTTCCCCGCAACCGGGAGGTGCCCCCACCTCATCGCTTCGCTCTGCATCGTCGTTGGCGCGCGGCGGGTCATGCTGCGGCTCCAGCGGCGTCGTCGAGGATGCCCGGCAGCGCGGCGACGAAGCCGTCGACCTGGGCTTCGGTGATGATCAGCGGCGGCGCCAGCCGGATGACGTCGGGTGCGGCCGCGTTCACCAGGAAGCCGGCCCGGCGGGCGGCCGCTTCGGCGTCCTTGGCGCGCGGCGCGGTGAGCGCCACGCCGCAGAGCAGCCCCCGGCCGCGCACGTGGTCGACCAGCGGGTGGCCGAGCGCCTCGATGCCGTGCCGCAGCGACTTGCCCAGCACCTCCGCGTGCCGGACCAAGTTCTCCTCGGACAGCACCCGCAGCACCGCCAGCGCCGCCGCCGCGCACACGGGGTTGCCGCCGAAGGTGCTGCCGTGCAGGCCGGGGGTCATCAGGTCGGCGGCCGGGCCGATGGCCAGGCAGGCGCCGATCGGCAGGCCGCCGCCGAGCCCCTTCGCCAGCGTCACCACGTCGGGGGTGATGCCGTCGTGTTGGTGGGCGAAAAACGTTCCGGTGCGGCCCATCCCGGTCTGCACCTCGTCGAGCACCAGCAGTGCCCCGTGCCGCGCGGTGATGTCGCGGGCGGCGACGAGGTATCCCTCGGGCGGGACGACCACGCCGCTCTCCCCCATGATCGGCTCCAAAAACACCGCGGCGGTGGCGTCGTCGACCGCGGCGGCCAGCGCGTCGGTGTCGCCGTAGGGCACGTGCGTGACGTCGCCGGGCAGCGGCGCGAACGGCGCCTGCTTGCTCGGCTGCCCGGTCAGCGCCAGCGAGCCCATGGTCCGGCCGTGGAAAGCCTCTTGCGCGGCAATCAGTTTGGTGCGTCCGGTGAGGCGCGACAGCTTGAACGCCACCTCATTGGCCTCGGTCCCGGAGTTGCAGAAGAACGCCCGCGCCGGGGAATCGGTGCCGAGCAGGGAGACCAGTTCCTCGGCCAGCGCGAGGCTGGGTTCGGTGGCGTACAGATTCGACGTGTGGCCCAGCGTCGACATCTGGCGGGTGACGGCCTCGATGATCGCCGGGTGGCGGTGGCCCAGGACGTTGACCGCGATGCCGCCGAGCAGGTCGAGATACGTGTTGCCGTCCACGTCGGTGACTGTGGCGCCGTCGCCGCTGGCCAAGGCCATCGGCGGAGTGCCGTAGTTGTTCATCATCACGGCTTCCCACCGCCGCTTGATGTCGTCCGTCGCCGTCACGCTTTCCACCTCCGCCGCTCCTCCTCATCGCTGCGCTCTGCATCATCGCGGGTGCGCACCACCTTGGTTCCGGTGCCCTCGTCGGTGAACAGCTCGACCAGCACGCAGTGTTCGACGCGCCCGTCGATCACGTGCGCGCTCGGCACGCCCGCACTCACCGCCCGCAGGCAGGCTTCGACTTTGGGAATCATGCCGGCCTCCAGCGTGGGTAGCAGTTGTGTCAGTGTGGCGGTGTCGATCTCGCTGACCAGCGAATCGCGGTCCGGCCAGCTGGTGTACAGGCCTTCGACGTCGGTGAGCATCAACAGCTTCTCGGCGTTCAGCGCCTCGGCCAGCGCCGCCGCGGCGGTGTCGGCGTTGATGTTGTGCACCACACCCTCGGCATCCGGGGCCAGGGTCGACACCACCGGAATGCGCCGCGCGGCAATGAGATCCAGCACTGCGGCGGTGTTGACCCGTTCGACGTCCCCGACCAGGCCGATGTCGGTGGCCACGCCGTCCACGGTGACGCTGCGCCGCACCGCGGTGAACAGCTGGGCGTCCTCGCCGGTGATGCCGACGGCATACGGCCCGTGCGCGTTGATCAGGTTGACCAGCTCGCGGCCGACCTGGCCGAACAACACCATCCGCGCCACGTCGAGCACTTCCGGTGTGGTGACCCGGAATCCGCCCTTGAAGTCGCCCGGGATCCCGAGCCGGCGCAGCATCGCGCTGATCTGCGGGCCGCCGCCGTGCACGACGACGGGATGGACGCCGCAGTTGCGCAGGAACGCCATGTCGGCGGCGAACGCGTGGCGCAGGGTGTCGTCGGTCATCGCGTTGCCGCCGTACTTGATGACGACGATCTTGCCGTGTAGCTGCTTGAGCCAGGGCAGGGCTTCGGCGAGCACCTGCGCCTTGACCGCGGTGGGCAGCGATTCGGTGGCTGAACTCATGAGCTGTAGGCCGAGTTCTCTTCGACGTAACCGTGCGACAGGTCGGTGGTCCGGATGGTCACCCGGCCATCGCCGAGCCCCAGGTCGACAATGATGTCGATGTCGGCCTCGGAGAGATCCACCTCGCGCGCGCCCGGCGCCCCCGCCCCGTCGGCGAAGACCGTAAAGCCGTTGAACGACACCGTGATCCGGTCGGGGTCCAGGGCGATGGGCGCGATGCCGACGGCGGCGAGCACCCGGCCCCAGTTGGGGTCCGAGCCGAACACCGCCGTCTTGACCAGGGAGTCGCGGGCGATCGTTCGGGCGGCGACCAGGGCGTCGTCCTCGGAGGCCGCGCCCTGAACTGTGACGTTGACCCGCTTGGTGACGCCCTCGGCGTCGGCCTGCAGCTGGGCGCACAGGTCGTCGCAGACCCGCAGCACGGCCTCGTCGAGTTCGGCCTGGCTGGGCGCGATGCCGCTGGCCCCCGAGGCCAGCAGCAGCACCGTGTCGTTGGTCGAGCAGGCGCCGTCGATGTCGAGCCGGTCGAAGGTGCGGGCGCTGGCGTGGCGCAGCGCGGAGTCCAGGGCGGCGGCGTCGACGGCCGCGTCGGTGGTGAGGATGCAGAGCATCGTCGCCAGCGACGGGGCGAGCATGCCGGCGCCCTTGGCCATTCCGCCGACCGTCCAGTTGCCCGGATGGTGCAGCGCAACCTGTTTGGGCACGGTGTCGGTGGTCATGATCGCCTGGGCCGCCTCGTCGCCGCCGGACAGCCCCCCGGCCATGTCCTGCACGATCGTGCGCACCCCGGCGAGCACCTTGTCCATCGGCAACCGGTCACCGATCAGCCCGGTCGAGCACACCGCGACCTCGACGGCTCCGGTCTCGGTTCCCCAATCCGACAGCGCGGCCGCGACGGCCTCCGCGGTGGCGTGCGTGTCCTGAAACCCGCCGGGCCCGGTGCAGGCGTTGGCGCCGCCGGAGTTGAGGATCACCGCGCGCAACGCGCCGGTGCTCAGCACCTGCTGGCTCCACAGCACCGGCGCGGCTTTGACCTTGTTGCGGGTGAACACCCCGGCCGCCGCGTAGTCGGGTCCCTCGTTGAAGACCAGGGCCAGATCGCGATTGCCCGACGCCTTGATTCCGGCGGCGATGCCCGCGGCCCGGAATCCGGCCGGCGCGGTGACGCCCTGTTCGCGCAGCAGCCGCGCTTGCGCAGTGGACGTCACGGCGCCACCCCGATCACCGAAAGGCCTTCCGTCTCCGGCCAATCCAGCGCCAGGTTCATCGACTGCACGGCGGCGCCGGCCGTTCCCTTGACCAGATTGTCGATCGCGGCGATTGCCACGAAGGTGTTCGCCGCCTCGTCCACCGCGACGGCGATGTGCGCCGCGTTGCTGCCGATCACCGCCCCGGTGCGGGGCAGCTGCCCGTCGGGCATCAGGTAGATGAAAGGTTCGGCGTCATAAGCCTTTTCATAGGCCTCCCGCAGCCGGGCCAGCGGCGCGCGGGTGCGCGCGGTACAGGTCGCCAGGATGCCGCGCGATGTCGGGATCAGCACCGGGGTGAACGACACGGTCACGTCGCGGCCGGTGACCGCGCCCAGACCCTGGGCGATCTCGGGGGTGTGCCGGTGCGCTCCGGCGATGTTGTAGGCCCGGGCCGAGCCGATGACCTCCGCGCCCAGCAGGTCGGGCTTGGCCGCGCGGCCGGCCCCGGAGGTGCCGCTGACGGCGACCACGGTGACAGCCGGTTCGATCAGGTCCTCGGCCACCGCGGGCAGCAGCGCCAGCAGCGCCGCGGTCGGGTAGCAGCCCGGAACCGCGATGCGGCGGGCGCCGCGCAGCCGCTCGCGCGCGCCGGGCAGCTCCGGCAGCCCGTAAGGCCAGCTGCCGGCGTGCGGCGATCCGTAGAACCGCTCCCACGCCCCGGCGTCGGTGAGCCGGAAGTCGGCGCCGCAGTCGATGATCAACGTGTCGGGCCCGAGCCGTTCGGCCAGCGCGGCCGAATGACCGTGCGGCAGGGCCAGGAACACCACGTCGTGGCCGGCGAGCACGTCGAGCTCGGTCGGCTCCACCACACGCTGCGCCAGCGCCGTCAGGTGCGGGTGGTGCTCGCCGAGGGTGCTGCCGGCGCTGGCGGCCGCGGTCACCGCGCCGATGGTCAGGCGCCCCTGCGCGTAGGCCGGGTGCCCCAGTAGCAGGCGCAGGATTTCGCCGCCCGCGTAGCCGCTGGCACCGGCAACCGCCACCTTCATTCCGTCGGCCATTCCGCCGATTCTGCATGTTTATGCAGTGGTTTGCAAATCCATTCCACTAGCCGCGGAGCTCCGCGCCGACCGCCTCGGCGGCGCGGCGGACCGCCGCGTCGCGGGCCGCGGTGGCGTCGTCCTCGGTGAGCGTGCGATCGGGCGCGCGGAACCGCAGCGCGAAGGTCAGCGACTTGCGGTCCTCGCCGATCTGCGGGCCGGTGAACACGTCGAACAGCTGCAGGTCTTCGAGCAGCTCCCCCGCGCCCTCGCGGACGGCGTCGGCCACCGCCTGCGCCGGCACGTGCGCGGCCACCACCAGGCTGACGTCCTGGAAGACGGCCGGGAACGGCGACACCCGGGGCGCCGGCAGCGCCGCGCCGATGGGCATCGCATCCAGGTTCAGCTCCAGGGCGCAGGTGCCCTTGGGCAGGCCGGAGCGCTCGATCACCGCGGGATGCAGCTGGCCCGCGTAACCCACCGGGGCGTCCCCGACGAGCACTTCGGCACACCGCCCCGGATGCCACGGTAGCTGCTGGGCCGCGCGCAACCGCACCTCGATTCCGCTCGCGCGGGCGATGATGCGGACCGCCTCGAACGCGTCGGCGGCCTCGGCCCGGCGGCCCGGGCCCCAGGGCCCGCGAAGTTCGCGCAGGCCGGTCAGCACCGCCGCGACGTGCTGCGGCTGCCGCGGCAAGGACGCGTCGAGCGCGGCGATCTCGGCGTCGGTGGGCCGGCGGTCGACGGGGATGAGGTCCACCGCGCGGGTGTCCGCCGTCGGCTGGGCCACCTGGGCCAGCGCGTACAGCGAGACGTCGACCAGGCCGCGAGACACGTTGCGCACCAACGCTTCCAGTAATGCGGGCAGCAGCGTGGTGGCCAGGTGCGGGCGGTCTGCCTCCAGCGGGTTGAGCACGTCGGTGGTGATGCGCCGCGGGTCGTCGGCCGGCAGGCCCCACAGGTCGAACACGCCCGCGGGCAAGAACGGCGTCGGCAGGATCTCGACATAGCCGGACTGGGCCAGGGACTTGCCGATGGCGCGGCGGCGCTTCTGGACGGCGGACAGGCCGCGGCCGGCCGGCGCCGGCGGCAGCACCGACGGGATGACCTCGAGCCCCTCCAGGCGCAGCACCTCCTCGACGAGGTCGGCGGGCTGCACGAGGTCGGGCCGCCAGCTGGGTGGGGTCACGGTCAGGGTGTCCCCACGCTCCGCCAAGTCGGCGCCGATCTGGGCGAGCCGCCTGGCCGTCGCGCCCGGGGCGTAGCCCACCCCAGCGACGCGATCCGGCAGGTCCACGGAGATCTCGATGGGTGGGAGCGACCAGTCGTCGCGCGGTGGGTCGCCGCGCCAGTCGGTCAGGCCGTCGGAGACCACTCCGCCGGCGATGTCGGCGAGCAGCGTGGCGCACCGGTCCAGCGCGGCCACCGAGATCGCCGGATCCACACCCCGCTCGTAGCGGCGGGCGGCTTCGCTGGGCAGGTGCAGCCTGCGCTGGGTGCGCGAGACGGCGGCGGGGTCCCAGACCGCGGCCTCGAGCAGCACGTCGGTCGAATCGGCGCGCACCTCGGTGCTCGCCGCGCCCATCACGCCGCCGATCGCGGTGGTCGCCGTGTCGTCGACGATGAGGACGTCGGCCGGCTCCAGCTTGCGCTCGATGTCGTCGAGGGTCACCACGGTCTCGCCGGGCCGGGCGAACCGCACGCCGAAGCTTCCGGTGATCCGCTTGCGGTCATGGGCGTGCATGGGGTGACCGAGCTCGAGCATCACGTAGTTGGTCACGTCGACCGCCGGGGAGGCCGCGCGGATGCCGGACAGCAGCAGCCGGCGCTGCAGCCACCAGGGCGACACGGCCGCGGGGTCGATGCCGGTGACCGGGCGCAGCGCGAAGCGCCGCACCCCGGTGCCGGGTTGCACGGTCAGCGGCCAGGCCTCTCCGTTGACCGGCAGCGGCTTGATCACCTGAGCGCCGGCCGGGTCGACGAAGTCCAGGTCGTAGGCGCAGGCGATCTCGCGGGCCAGGCCGCGCAGCGACATGCAGTAGCCGCGGTCGGGTGTGATCGCCAGGTGGAAGATGACGTCGTCCAGGCCCAGCACGGCGGCGCCGTCGGCGCCCGGGTCGGCGGTGCCCGGCGGCAGCACCAGGATTCCGGAATGGTCGGCGCCCAAGCCGAGTTCGGCCGCCGAGCAGATCATGCCGTCGGAATTGCGGCCGTAGGTCTTGCGGGCGGCGATTGTGAAATCGCCCGGCAACGTGGTGCCGGGCAGGGCGGCGACGATCAGATCACCCACGGCGAAGTTGGTTGCGCCGCAGACGATCTCACGGTCCTGGCCCCCGCCGACGTCGACGTGGCAGAACCGGATCGGCTTTTTGAAACCGGTGAGCTCCTCGATGGCGGTGACCCGGCCCACGGTCAGCGGGCCCTCGACCGGCCCGAGGGTGGCGACCTCCTCGACCTCGTGGCCGATGCGCACCAGCGCCTGCTCGAGGTCGGCGGGGGTGACATCCCAGCCCGGCGCGCCCGCCGCCACGATCTCACGTAGCCAGCTGTACGGAACGCGCATCAGGCACCGACCCCGAACGGAAGCGAGAACCGGACGTCGCCCTCGACCATGTCGCGCATGTCCGGAATCCCGTTGCGGAACTGCAGCGTTCGTTCCAGTCCCATCCCGAAGGCGAAGCCGGAGTAGACGGCCGGGTCAATCCCCGCGGCGCGCAACACGTTCGGATGCACCATCCCGCAGCCGCCCCACTCCACCCAGCCGGCGCCGCCCTTCTTACCGACGAACCACACGTCGACCTCGGCGGACGGCTCGGTGAACGGGAAGAAGTGGGGCCGGATGCGGGTGCGGGCCTCGGGTCCGAACTCGGCGCGCGCGAACGCGTCCAGCGTCCCGCGCAGGTGCGCCATCGTCAGGCTGCGGTCCACCGCGAGGCCCTCGACCTGGTGGAACACCGGCGTGTGGGTGGCGTCGAGTTCGTCGGTGCGGAACGTGCGGCCGATCGAGACGATGTAGACGGGGAGCTCGCGCGCGAGCAGGGTGCGCACCTGCACCGGTGAGGTGTGGGTGCGCAGCAGCTGCCGGGAACCGTCGGGCGCGACGTAGAAGGTGTCCTGCTCGCTGCGGGCTGGGTGGTCGGCAGGGAAGTTCAGCGCGTCGAAGTTGAACTGCTCGGACTCGACCTCGGGGCCGTCGGCCAGTTCCCAACCCATGGCGATGAAGGTGTCGGCGATGTGTTCGGCCAGGATCGTGATCGGGTGCCGGGCGCCGGTCGGTTGCCGGGTCGACGGCAGCGTGACGTCGACGCCTTCGGCGACCAGCACCGCGGCGTCGCGCTCGGCGCGCAGGACCGCGAGCCTTTCGTCGTAGCCCTGCTGCGCCTCGGCGCGGGCGGCGTTGACCCGCTTGCCGGCGTCGGCCCGCTCGTCCTTGGGGACGCCGCCCAGCACCTGGCGCGCCAGGGCCAGCGGTGAGCGGTCGCCGAGGTGCTCGGTCTTGACGCGCGCCAGGGTGTCGAGATCGCCGGCGCGCGTGAAGGCCTCCCGGGCGGCGCTGACCGCTCGGGCCAGGGCTTCCGGCGACAGGTCCACGGGTTGATCACCCACGCGGCGACACTCTCCTTGGCTGTTGGTTGGCTGCAGGTTGCCTGGAGGCAAGTGCTGATCATAGTGATTCGGCGCGTGGCGCCCGGCGGGCGCGTGGCAGTTGAGCGGCCTGGGGCCGCGCGAGCAGAGTTGGCCGAGCGAAGGGGCTCAGCCGGCGACGGCCGGCTGCGGGCCGGCCAGCGGTTCCTCGCCGTCGAGCGGCAGGGCAGGCAGGCCGCGACCGCCGGCGAACTTCGCCAGCTTGTAGGCGACGAAGGCGCCCACGAGGCCGAACACCGGCGTCGCCGCCAGGGTCCCCCAGTGGTGGGCCAGCATCAGGAAGCCGAAGCCCGAGGACGCCGCCAGCATCAGGTAGCGCGCCGGCGTCCAGTGGATCGGCTGCCGGAACCGGGCGGAGACCAGCACGCCCAGGATCACGGCGACGGTGTGGCCGGCGTCGGTGAAGTCGCCGCCGATGATCGCCGACGCGATGCCCGCCGACACCCACCAGCCGACCCAGGCGGCCCGCCAGCGCGACGGGATTACCGCCGTCATCGCGCCGAGCACCGCCAGCGCGCCGTAGCTCATGCCGACGTCGCTGGCCCGGGTGATCGACACGGGCAGCCAGCCGAATTCGACCGAGGCGGCCAGCGCGGCGGCCACCAGCAGCGTCGCGCCGATGTGGCCGACCAGAAAGGCCACGACCAGCCGGATGGTGCGAAGATGCAGCTCGGCCAGCGCCAGCAGGCAGGTCAGGAAGGGCAGCCAGAAGTAGAGCGGGCCGGCGTCGACCACCAGAGCGCTGCCCAGCAGCGTGCCCAGGTGGCCGTGGGCCAGATTGTGCACGTTGGTGCTGGCGCGCTGAACGATGACGTCATGCGCGTGGGGACCGAGGGCCAGGATCGCGCAGCTGATGGCAAGCAGCAGCGCCGCATACCCCAGAGTGAATTGGACCCGGGCGAGCCGGGACACGATGCCCCCTAACATTGGCATCCATTATGGCTGCGGTTTCGTCTCGGCTGTGTCATCAGGGCCTGACAACTCCTTAAGAAGCTTGAGGCGATATATCGCCAAATCGTCGGGAATGCCGGCGGGCTTCGGCCCGAAAACCGGCTTCCTCGTGCGTTTGGCCTCGACGCCCAACGCGTCCAACTCGCTTTGCGGTATGAGATCTAACGTTGAACTCGACACCATGATTCCACCCTTGGTGGCCCTTTCCATAACTCGTGCGGCGATATTCACATCGACGCCGAGCCAGTCCGCCGCCAGTCGCTGGGGTCGACCGGTGTGAATCCCGACCCGCATCCGGGGCGTATGACCCGCCACCTCGACCGATTTCAGCGCCTCCTTGGCGGCCAGTACGGCGCGCACGGCGACCGTCGGATCGCCGAACACGGCCATCAGGCCGTCGCCCATTCGTTTGACGATGTGTCCGCCGGCGTCGAGCAGGGGTGGCTCGACCGCACGCGCCACCTGGCGCAGCAGCGCCAGCGCCGCGTCGTCGCCGGCCTGCAGGGACCACGTCGAGAAGCCGACCAGGTCGGTGAAGACCAGCGTCACCTCCGCGTTGGCCGGCCGGCGCGACACCCCCTCGGTGAGCGCCTGCCACACCTGCAGCACCCCGAGGCTGAACTCGCGCGACACCGCGTCGCGGTCCCCCAGCAGCCGGTCGGCCGCGCGCGCCGCGGCGCGCGGACCGCCATCGCCCGCCGTGGACAGCGGATCGCCGAACTCGGGGTCGCCGGGCAGCAGTTTGCGCGCGCGCCGGATCAACGCAACCGCCCCGGGACTGCGGTTGCGGCTGTGCAGCCATTGGGTCGCGCCGTGCAGTGGAGAGCGTTGCGTAACGGATTGCGCCTCGGTCTCTTCGGGCTCACCCGGGTCCAGATCGCGACGCGCGAGTTCCACCTGGCCAGGTTATTTGTTTTCCTTCCAGGCAGCCAACGACAGTCCGAGCGGGTTCTGCCGGATGTGTCACATCTCGCACCGAACCACCTGATCACGGTGGCGCCACACCGATGTGGAAGCTCGATAACACCCTCGCGAAACACATCGCCGAAATCGTAGACAACGCGCGTTGTCAAAGTTATCGTGAGCGCAATCGGAGCAGGAGGCCGCGATGACTGGCACTGTGAACGCTTGCGGGAGCGGATCCGCGGACCCGCTCGGACCAGATTCCCTGACCTGGAAGTATTTTGGCGATCTGCGCACCGGAATGATGGGCGTCTGGATCGGCGCGATTCAGAACATGTACCCCGAACTCGGCGCGGCCGTCGAGGAGCATTCGATCCTGCTGCGGGAGCCGCTGCAGCGGGTGGCCCGGTCGGTCTACCCGATCATGGGCGTGGTCTACGACGGCGACCGGGCATCGCAGACCGGCCGGCAGATCACCAGCTACCACCACACCATCAAGGGCACCGACGCGGCCGGGCGGCGCTATCACGCGCTCAACCCGGAGACCTTCTACTGGGCGCACGCCACGTTCTTCATGCTGATCGTCAAGGTGGCCGAGTACTTCTGCGGTGGACTGACCGAGGCCGAGAAGCGGCAGCTGTTCGCCGAGCACGTGCAGTGGTACCGGATGTACGGGATGAGCATGCGGCCGGTGCCCGAAACCTGGGAGGACTTCCAGGAGTACTGGGAGCGCACCGGCCGCGACACCCTGGAAATCAACCAGGCAACGCTCGACATCTTCCAAATGCGCATCCCCAAGCCGAAATTCGTGTTGATGCCGACCCCGATCTGGGACCAGATCTTCAAGCCGCTGGTCGCCGGCCAGCGCTGGATCGCGGCGGGACTCTTCGAGCCCGCGGTGCGCGAGAAGGCCGGCATGCATTGGACGCCGGGCGACGAGATATTGCTGCGGCTGTTCGGCAAGCTCGTCGAACTGGCATTCCTGGCGGTGCCCGACGAGATCCGGCTGCATCCGCGGGCGCTGGCCGCCTACCGCCGCGCCGAGGGACGGCTGCCCAGCGACGCGCCGCTGGTCGAGGCCCCGCCGTTCATGGCGCCGCCGCGCGACCGCCGCGGGCTGCCGATGCACTACTTTCCCCCGGCGCCCAAGTCGCCGCTCGACCCCGCGCTGCAACCCGCCCGGGTGCTGATGGAGCGCGCCGGATCGCTGGTGCACACGACGCTGTCGCTGGCCGGTCTGCGCGCGGGCCGCGGTCGGCCGAAGCGGCCGGCTACGGCCGCGTAGGCAGGCCCAGGGCCCGCGCGCTCTGATACAGACAGATGGCCGCGGCCGACGCCACGTTGAGGCTCTCCGCGCCGCCGGCCATGGGGATGCGC